>NZ_JBJGXI010000002.1:0-184895 GCF_045635475.1 Radiobacillus sp. PE A8.2
TTAGTCTTCTGATAGGTTTTTTAACCATTCTTTTTCAGTTTCCGTTAAAGCATAATCTACTAACAAATCTTTTCTGCGTAAAAACGTTCGTTTTAATGACTCTCGTTTTCGCCACTTTTCTATCTTCCCATGATTTCCTGACAACAAGACGTCTGGTACTTTCATGCCTCTAAAATCCGATGGTCGTGTATAATGTGGATGTTCTAATAGTCCATGAGAAAATGAATCCTCAGGGGCGGATGATTCATTCCCTAAGACACCAGGAATTAACCGAACAATACTATCGATCACTACCATCGCACCTAGTTCTCCACCAGTTAGCACATAATCACCTATCGAAATTTCATCTGTCACAAGATGCTGACGAATTCGTTCATCATACCCTTCGTAATGACCGCAAATAAAAACTAAATGATCTTCTTTTGCCAGTTCAGCAGCTTTTGCTTGTGTATACCGTTCTCCTTGTGGGCACATAAGGATGACTCTCGGCTGCTTATCTGATGTTACGTCCTGTACAGCATCAAAGATTGGTTGTGGCGTTAAAACCATCCCAGCACCACCACCATACGGATAATCATCAACTTTATTATGTTTGTTTTCTGTGTAATCTCGAAAATTAATATAGTTATACTGAAAAGCTCCAGACTCTTGTGCTTTTTTTAGTATAGATGTTTGAAAAACGCCTTCAAACATTTCAGGAAATAAGCTCAGAATATCGATTCGCATTAATCAAGCAGCCCTTCCATAGGTTCCACAATTACTTGTTTGTCACTTATATTGACTTGTTTTACAATGTCATCAATGTATGGGATAAGTAGATCTTTTTGACCATCTCGTTTTACTACCCACACGTCGTTTGCACCTGGTGATAAAACTTCTTTGATCTCGCCTAAATACGTGTCATCTGTAGTTACAACAGCACAGCCAATAATCTCATGATAATAGTACTCGCCTTCTGCTAGAGGGGTTAATTGATCTTCAGTTACTTTCAACATGCCATCTCTTAGCTTTTCTACTTCGTTAATATTGTCATAGTTTTTGAAATGAAGAAGGTCAAACTGTTTGTGCTTACGATAACCATCTACCACTAATGAAACTGGTTGTTCTTGTTCATTTTTAAACCAGTATAATTGTTGACCAACTTGAAACCTTTCATCAAAATCGGTAATACGAATTACCTTTACTTCACCTTTGATCCCATGTGTGTTTACAATTTTCCCTACATTAAAAAATTTATCATCCATGTATTCATCCACCTATTTCACTTCGATTACTTTCCCATCTTTTACTACAATTGCTTTTTCACCCATCACATCTTGCCAGCTAACACCTTCTGTAACCTCAACAAGAGCTTCAACTTCATCTTCCGTAATTTTGCTTCCTAGTGGTAGTGAATTTAACTGTTCTATCTGATATTCAGTCCACTTAATTTTCTCTTTGCGTTTAGTTATTTCCTGTTGAAATCTTCTGTAGACTTCTTCTTTAGAAATTCCTTTCGTATTGGACAGTTTTTTTTCTTCAAATAACAACTGTTGACACTCTTGTTCAAGTTGCTGTATGCGATGTTTAAAATTATCGTTAATGATCTTTTTACTATCTTCCGTTAAAACTTGTTTAACCGGTATTTTTCGAATAATTTTCATATTTGTTCAGCCTCTCTTAAGAAAATAGCAGAACAACAAAGTTCAGTGAACATAGTAGAAAAGCGCAGAGCGCCGCTTAGAAACGTAGCGACTGGAGCGAACCGACTAAAGATAAAGGAATCATGCCCCTTCATGGGGTATGTCGACGTTGGACGACAAGTCCGCATTTAGTCGACCTTCGATAAAACTTGAATCAATGATGACTTATCGTAGGCGATTCGTGAAGTCGTGTAGTTTCTGGCGCTCGGAGCTAGACAGTTATACAAATTTATATTCTTTCTTAACATAGTAGAAAAGGGAAAGGTTTCCCTCTCCCCCTACATAATGTCTAGATAGACTCTTTTTTTTGTATCCGAACCTGCTGCATAAACAACGGTTCGAATCGCTTTTGCAATCCTTCCATTTTTACCGATTACTTTACCAACGTCTTGCTCGTTTACAGCTAAGTGATAAACAATTTTATGTTCTTCTTCTTTCGCTGTAACGACGATATCCGCTGGGTAATCTACTAATGGAGTAACAATTGTTTCAATTAAGGCTTTCATGTTATCACACTACTTTACTTTTGGTTTTTCAAGTCATGGAATTTTTTCATGATGCCTTCGTTAGAAAATAAGTTACGTACTGTATCGCTAGGTTTTGCACCCTTTGCCATCCAGTCTAGTGCTTTTTCTTCATCTAATTTCACTTCAACCGGATTAGCTACCGGATTGTATGTGCCAACTTGTTCAATGATACGTCCATCACGAGGAGAACGTGAATCAGCTACTACTACACGATAAAATGGATTTCTTTTTGAACCCATACGTTTTAGGCGAATTTTTACTGCCATCTCTTACACCTCCAAATAAATGTTTTACACAATTTTAGATTCTATCAGAACTTTATTTGTCTGTAAAGTATTTTCCCATTACATGAACGGAAAATTCATTCCTTTACCTTTTTTACCCTTCTTACCTTTTTGCATATTCGTCATTTGCTTCATCATTTTTTTCATATCTTCAAATTGTTTTAGCAAACGATTGACTTCTGAAACAGACCTACCTGCCCCTTTAGCAATCCGCTTTTTACGACCAGCATTCATGATACTTGGATCTTGTCTTTCTTGTTTCGTCATCGACTGAATAATCGCTTCTACGTGGGATAGTTGTTTCTCGTCAATTTGAACGTTTTTAAGACCTTTCATCTTACCCGCTCCAGGTAGCATGTCTAATAAATCCTCTAAAGGACCCATGCTTCGAATTTGGCCCATTTGTTCCAAGAAATCATCAAAAGTAAACGATGCTGTTCGCATTTTTCGTTCTAATTCCTTGGCTTGTTTTTCATCGACATTTTCTTGGGCTTTTTCAATAAGTGATAATACATCACCCATACCTAGGATACGAGAAGCCATTCGTTCAGGATGAAAAGCTTCTAATTCATCCAATTTTTCACCCATACCAGCGAACTTAATAGGTTTATCGGTTACTGCTTTGATTGATAAAGCAGCACCACCACGTGTATCACCGTCTAACTTTGTTAACACGACACCAGTAATATCTAGTTGTTCATTGAAGCTTTCAGCAACATTAACCGCATCTTGACCAGTCATGGCATCAACGACTAAGAATATTTCATTCGGTTTAACATCACTCTTTATTTGTTGCAGCTCATCCATTAATGCAGTATCAACATGGAGCCGACCAGCAGTATCAATAATAACGTAATCATTATGTTCTTGTTTCGCTTGTGCAATTGCTTGGTTAGCTATGTCTACCGGATTCGCTTCGGTACCCAAAGAGAACACTGGCATGTTAAGTTGCTTTCCTAGCGTTTCTAACTGGTTAATTGCAGCAGGTCGATAAACGTCAGCAGCAACTAACAATGGACTTCGATTATATTTTTTTCTTAAAAGGTTAGCTAATTTTCCAGTCGTTGTCGTCTTACCCGCACCTTGTAAACCTACCATCATGATAACGGTCGGGGGACGATCTGCGACAGCTATTTTACTTTGTTCCCCACCCATTAATAGCGTGAGTTCTTCTTTTACAACTTTTATGACTTGTTGTCCTGGGGTTAAGCTTTCCATTACTTCTTGACCAATCGCACGTTCTTTTACCTTTTTCACAAAGTCTTTGACAACTTTGAAGTTAACATCCGCCTCAAGTAGGGCTAGTCGTACTTCTCTCGTCATTTCTTTTACATCTTGCTCCGATACCTTCCCTTTACCAGTGATTTTCTTAATGGTACTCTGTAAACGGTCGGCAAGGCCTTCAAATGCCATCGAACTCACCTCCTAATCTATTTCCTTCAAAGCAGTTAATAGTTCTTTCACTCTGTTCAAGTTACTATTAAAAAGTGCTTGATCGATTTCTTCTATCATTTTTACTCGCTTTTGAAATTTATCATACAAACCCAGTTTTGATTCGTAGGATTCAAGCATCGATTCGGTGCGGTTTATATTGTCATACACAGCTTGTCTCGATACTTCGAAAGCCTCTGATATCTCACCTAGTGAGTAATCCTCTAAATAATACAATTCCATATAGTTGCTCTGTTTTGCTGTTAATAAATCTTTGTAAAAATCAAACAAAAAATTGACACGTGTTGTTTTTTCCAGCAAGACAAGCACCCCTTGTTAAGTGAAATACCTTTACATATGAATACTAATGCAAATAGACAAAGTCTGTCAAGGAGTTATACTTCTTCTTCTGTGATCAAATCAGAAAATAAGCCATATACGAAAGCATGTGCATCAAAAGCTTGAAGGTCACTCACTTTCTCGCCTAGACCTACGAACTTAACAGGAATTTTTAATTCCTTACGAATCGCGAGCACAATACCACCTTTAGCCGTTCCATCTAATTTTGTTAGTACAATGCCACTAACATCCGTACTTTGTGAAAAAGTTTTCGCTTGGCTCAAGGCATTTTGTCCGGTTGTTGCATCTAAAACGAGAAGTACTTCATGTGGTCCTTCAGGAACTTCCCTTTCTATAACTCGTTTCACCTTGGATAACTCATTCATTAGATTCACTTTATTTTGCAGTCTACCAGCCGTGTCACATAGTAACACATCAGCATTACGTGATTTGGCTGCCTGAATGCCGTCGTAAATAACAGCTGCAGGATCACTACCTGCACTATGCTTAATCACTTCCACACCAACGCGCTCTCCCCAAACCTCTAATTGTTCAATAGCTCCGGCACGGAATGTATCTCCGGCTGCCATGACAACACGCTTTCCTTCATCTTTTAGCTTTTTCGCCAATTTTCCGATGGTCGTTGTCTTACCTACTCCATTAACACCAACAAATAATATGACTGTAAGGCCGTCAGTTTTTAAATTTAACTCTTCAACCTTTTCATCCTCTTCACCATAATAAATCTCAACAAGTTTTTCTGAAATTACCTCTTTCATGGCGGCACTATCTTTAATATTTTTTCTTTTGACTTCCATTTCTAATTCTTCTATTAAATCCATTACAGTTGTGACGCCTACATCTGCTGAGATTAAAATTTCTTCTAATTCCTCAAAAAAATCTTCATCTACTTTGCGATATTTGGCAACTAAATCGTTAATTTTAGTTGAGAAGGAGCCTCTCGTTTTTGTTAATCCTTCTTTATACTTATCCGTAGAAGGTGATGCGGACTCACCTGTAAATTTATCTTTTAATTTTTTAAAGAAACTCATCTTATCTTCCTTTCTTACGTCTGAACAAGTGATGGTGTATCTTCTAAACGTACAGACACTAACCGTGATACTCCTGATTCCTGCATGGTAACACCATACAATACATCTGCCTCTTCCATCGTACCTTTTCTATGTGTAATGACAATGAATTGTGTTTTTTCACTATAGAATTTTAAATATTGAGCAAATCGACTTACATTCGCCTCATCTAATGCCGCTTCTACTTCATCTAAGATACAAAACGGTACTGGTCTTACACGTAGTATTGCAAATAGCAACGCAATTGCTGTTAAAGCTCTTTCTCCACCCGATAGCAAACCTAGATGTTGTAATTTTTTTCCTGGTGGCTGTGCAATAATATCTACACCTGTATCCAATATGTTATCTGGTTCAGTTAATTTTAATTCAGCTCTTCCTCCACCAAATAGCTGTTGGAACACAATAGAAAACTCTGCTTTAATTTGAAAAAATGTTTCTTCAAATCTCCGCTTCATTTCTTCGTCCATTTCACCGATTACACCATACAATGTATCTTTTGCCTGGATAAGATCCTGTTGTTGACCTGTTAAGAACAAATATCTTTCTTCAATTCTTTCGTATTCATCGATTGCACCAATATTAACTGTGCCGAGTGCTTCTATAGCTTGTTTCATTTGTTTCACTTGTATTGTCGCCTCTTTAATATCATCGACCTTCGGATAGGTTTGTTGTGCCTTCTCGAATGATATTTTATATTCATCCTGCAAATGATGGAGCCTATTTTCCAAGTCGACATCAAGACGATTCGCTTTAACCTCTTTTTCTTGGATCGCTTTAACTAGACCTTGATGTGAACGATTTTGCTCTTTTAGTTCCCGTTCTTGATCTTGAATGGCTTGTGTGAGCGACAGTCGCTGCTGTCTTAACGATTGAATTTCTTCAACTGTCGTTTCTTTCGTTTCTTTTTTTGTAGTCAGTTGAGTATCCAAGTCTTCAATCTTGTCATTGCTTTGATGCAACTCCTCTAGTTCTAACAAGCTTTCTTGGTTAGTTTGATATAACTGCCTAGTTTCCTCTAAAGAAGTACGTATTGCATCTGTTTTTTCTGTTTGGTTGCGCACTTGTGCTTCTTGCTCTGCTAAGGTAACTTGAAGCTTATGATATTGCTCTTGTAATTCGTTATGATTTTGCTGATAGTCAAATTGCTGTTTGGATAGCGTATCAATCTGTTCTTGAATAATAGCTAAACTTGACTCAATTTCATTTAACTGCGCTGTTAAGTTTTGATCACGTTCTTGTAAACTGCTTACATCATTATCAAACTGTGAATTTTCTTGGTCATATAAAGTTAAATTTTCATTTAAATGTGACAGTTTCATTTTTTTCTCAGTAACTTTTGCTTGCGATTGCTGTTCCTGTTGTTGCTGTTCATTTATTGCTTGACGAAGCATTTCCAGTTGTTCTTCTTGTGTTTTTAATTTTTGCTTGTGAGCATCAACTGTAGCTTCAAAATCGGCAGCTTTAGTTTGGTAGTCCGCAATTTTAGCATTTATTTCTTGTAAATCCTTTTCTCGTGTGAATAAAGATTGAGTCGTCTTCTTCATCGCACCACCGGTCATTGATCCACCGGGATTAACAATATCCCCGTCAACTGTTACAACACGATACCGCCGTTGTAAGCTAGCAGCAATTTGGTTGGCTGCTTTTAGATTGTCCGCTATGATGACATTACCTAATAAATTGGTCATTACATTTTGATATTTGGAATCAAATCGAATTAAATCAGACGCGACCCCAACATATCCAGAGTGATTGGATACGCTTGATAACAAATGACTACTTATATACCTCGAATTTATCGTTGTTAACGGCAAGAATGTTGCTCTACCCTTATTGGTACGCTTAAGCCAATCAATCGCATTTCTTGCAGTAGACTCATCTTTAACAACGATGTTTTGTGCTTGTCCTCCAAGCGATGTTTCTATCGCAGTTATATACTTAGATGGAACATCCATTAACTCAAGAACAGCACCATTGATTCCAGAAAGTTGCTGTTCCTCTCGTGCCTTTAATACTTCTTTAACACCAAAGAAAAATCCTTGAAAGTCTTCTTTCATTTCTTCCAGCATTTCTTTCTTTGATTTTAGTTTTTCGATATATTGGTAACCTTGATACAATTTTGTTTGCAATTGCTCATAAGCTTGATTGTGCTTTGTCAACAATTGTCGGCTATTTTCGTACTCTGATTCCAATTGGTTTCGCTTTTGTTGTACTTGATCAAGCTCTTTTTCTAACGTTTGCAACTCATCTGTTAACCATTCTCTTTGCTTAATTAAATCTTGAAATTTATCTTGTTGTAAGTTTTTCTTTGCTCCGAGTTGATTTAATTGCTTATCAATCGATTGGCGTTCATTACGCTTTGCAGCCTGTGAATTTAGAAGTTCAATATATTCGCTTTTCAGCTCTTCAATCTGATCCTGAATATTTTCCTTGGTCGTAGACAATTTTTCATTGATTTGTTGCACGTGTTGCTTAGAAGTATTTCGTACCTCCTGATATTTTTCAAGCTGGGCTCGTTCAATTTGAAGATCATCATCTAGTTTTTCTGTTTTTTCTTCAAGTTGTTGTCCTTCTTGCTCTAGTTTTGATTTGTTCTCGGTATAATGCTTTAGTCTCTCATGAATTAATTTTTTGTTTCCTTCTAAATTTTCTAGCTCTTGGGTTAACAATAGAAGTGATTGCTGAAGCTCTTCAACTTTTTCATCAATAACTTGGATTTTACTTTTTTCCGTTTCCACATACGCTTCTTGACTTTGTATCTTTGTTTTAACTTGTATTTCTTGTTGTTTTTCATGATCAATTTCTTTCAACAAAGTTTCCCATTGCTCATGAAGTTGCTCAATTTCGGTTATTAATAAAGAAACTTCTTGTTGTTTCAATTCATCTTTTTTAGACAAATAGTCTTTTGCAATCATTGCCTGTTGTTTTAGTGGATCTAATTGTGCTTCTATTTCATAAATAATATCTTCAATCCGATTTAAATTTTCTTGTGTTTCTGCCAGCTTATATTCAGCTTTCTTTTTCCGTTGCTTATATTTCAATACACCGGCAGCTTCTTCGAAAATCGTTCTTCGTTCTTCTGCTTTAGAACTTAAAATTTCTTCGACTTTACCTTGGCTAATGATTGAAAACGCTTCTCTGCCTAAACCAGAGTCCATAAATAATTCAATAATGTCTTTTAAACGACAGGATTGTTTATTAATTAGAAATTCACTATCACCAGAACGATATACACGTCTAGTAATGCTCACTTCTTCATATTCAATTGGCAATGCTTGGTCTGTGTTATCGAGTACTAACGTAACCTCTGCTACGTTTAAGGCTTTTCTCGAATCACTACCTTGGAAGATAATATCCTCCATTTTCGCTCCACGCAACGATTTCGCAGATTGTTCGCCAAGTACCCATCTAACAGCATCAATAATATTACTTTTGCCGCTGCCATTTGGCCCAACTACCGCTGTTACACCCGGTACAAATTCAACTGATATGCGCTCAGCGAATGATTTAAACCCAACAGATTCTAATTTTTTTAGGAACATAGACATTCTCCTATGAATTTTGCTTTACTTTTATGTAAGAAAAAATTTGCTTTTCAACTTATTTATTTTATCATAAAGAGAGAGGTGTTAGAAGGTAATCCTCGCAATATAAATCATAAGGAGTGTTATTGTGAACTTAAATGAGGCAACGAAGGAAAATTTATCCTTTATTATTAATGACATGGCTGATCACTTACAGGTTGTAAATAGATCGATCATGGACCCTGAGGATTACGATTTAGAAAAGTACGATGAACTTAAATCCTTACATGATTTAATCAAGCAAAAAGGTCGTTTAAGCGTATCTGAGACAGAGGCTTTCGTTCAAGAACTAGCATCTAATAGAAGAAAATAACATGATGAATCACAGAAGAGGAGGCTTCAGTGTTAATTGAAACATCCTCTTCTGCTTTATCTATTTAGTTCATCTAATGCTTTTTTGGCAGCTCGTTGTTCTGCTTCTTTTTTTGTTCGACCAACACCGACCCCTGCAACTTCTTCGTTAATTACTACCTGGGCAATAAATTCACGATCATGTGCCGGGCCTTTTTCATCAATAATGTGATACTCTACAATACCACTTTTATTTTGTTGAACATTTTCTTGCAACTGACTTTTATAATCCATCGCATGAGAAAAAGCACCTTTACTAATACTAGGAAACACAGTCTCTTCTAAAAAACGAAGCGCAATATCAAACCCTTGATCTAAATATAGGGCACCGATAAATGATTCAAACACATCAGCAAGAAGAGCTGGACGATTTCTGCCACCCGTCATTTCCTCGCCTTTACCAAGTAAGATAAAATCACTAAAACCAATAGCATTTGCAAAATTAACTAAAGAGGCCTCACATACTATTGATGCTCTAAGTTTTGTTAATTCTCCTTCTGCCATTTCCGGGAATTCCCGGTACAAGTACTGGGATACCCCAAGTTCTAGCACTGCATCTCCTAAAAATTCTAAACGTTCATTATCCTCGTAGTTTTTTTTACGATGCTCATTCACATAAGATGAATGGGTAAAAGCCTGTTTTAACAGATGAAGATTGTTAAATGATATGCCTAATTTGTTCTGCAATATTTGAAAATCCACATACTTCACCTACCTAATATGTGTGCTTAATAAACAAATTGGAGAAAGCCCCGCATTATAGAGCGAGACTTTCATCCATACTGTCTTTGCCAAATAGCACTTTAACAATATTTTATTATTGAGTGCTGCTTATGTAATTCACAGCATCTCCAACTGTTTCAATCTTCTCTGCTTCCTCATCAGAAATTTCCATATCAAACTCATCCTCAAGCTCCATTACTAGCTCAACAACATCTAATGAATCCGCCTCTAAATCATCCTTAAAAGATGCTTCCATTGTAACTTTAGACTCATCTACGTCTAAACGATCAACAACAATTTTCTTAACACGATCAAAAGTATCCGCCACCAAACTCACCCCCTTTCAAAATTATAAAGTGCAGGCGACTGCTTAGGTCCGACTGGATAAGCAAGCTGCCGAAATGTGACGCGATCTTCGTCACATGTAGGTAGATTGCTTATCACAGCGAGGACCTAGGAGCCGGAACTAGATTGGTTATAAGCATGAGTGGGCTCGCTCAGATGCGACATGCATAAGCAGGGCGCCGGAAGTGACCACGGGTTTAGGTCACTGTAGGTGAACTGCTTATGACACGAGCATCTAGCCCACGCAGCTAGAAATGACACCATTACATTACCATTCCACCATCTACATGTATCGTCTGTCCAGTTACATAATTCGCATCCTCTGACGCTAAAAAACGAACAACTCGCGCCACATCTTCCGCTTGACCAAGCTTTGCTAATGGAATTAGATTAAGCATTCCTGAACGTTGCTCTTCTGTTAGCTTATCAGTCATATCTGTTTCGATAAATCCAGGAGCAATCGCATTAACAAGAATGTTTCTAGTTGCTAATTCTTTCGCAGTCGTTTTTGTTAAACCAATTACGCCAGCTTTGGCTGCAACGTAATTTGCTTGACCTGGATTTCCACTTACACCTACTACAGATGCGATGTTAATTATTCTACCAGATCTTTGCTTCATCATCTGCCTTGTAACAGCTTTTGTGCACAAGAAAACACCTTTAAGATTCGTTTGAATAACTTCATCAAACTCCTCGACTTTCATACGCATTAATAAGTTATCTCTTGTAATCCCAGCATTATTAACAAGGATATCGAGACTACCATATTCTTCAATGACTGTTTTTATCATATCTTTTACTTCTGATTCTTCAGCTACATTTGCTTTTATTTTTATTGCTTTAACTCCGATTTGCTCAATTTCATTAACTACTTCTTGAGCCTTCACTTCATTTCCAGCAAAATTAATAGCAACATTTGCTCCATTTTTAGCAAGCTCAATTGCAATTGCTCTACCGATTCCACGCGATCCACCAGTTACTAGTGCCGTTTTACCTTTTAACATTAGGATTCCTCCTTATACCATTCCATAAACTCTGATAACGATGCAGGATCTTGTATAGCAAAAGTTTTCATACGACGATTTACTTTTTTAACAAGTCCATTCAAAACTTTCCCATTACCTACTTCAACAATCGCATCAACATTTGATTGAATGATTTCCTCAATAATCTCTTCAAATCGTACAGGTGAATATAACTGTTTAACTAATAAATCCGGGATATCGATTTGCTCAGTAACTGTTTGAGCAGTAACATTTGCAACGACTGGAACTTTTGCATCTCTTATACTGACATTTTCTAAAGCTTCCCGAAATTGTTCGGCTGCAGGCTCCATAAGTCGCGAATGAAATGGTCCACTAACATTTAAAGGAATCACTCGTTTCGCACCTTTTTCTGCTAATTTTTCTTGAGCAATTTCAATCCCTTGTTTCGTTCCTGAAATAACAACTTGTCCTGGACAATTAAGATTAGCAATATCTACTGTTTCTGTTGAAGTGTTATTAATATCTTGGATTACTTCTTCAATAACCGCCAATTCGGATCCAAGTACGGCCGCCATTGCTCCTTGACCTTTTGGATAAGCACTTTCCATTAATTGTCCTCGTTTCTGGACTAACGGAAGTGCATCATCTAAAGATAAAGATCCAGCTGCAACTAATGCACTATATTCACCAAGGCTATGGCCAGCAGTTATAACAGGTTCAACACCTTGCTGACGAAGTATGTGGTTAATTGCTACGCTTGTTAATAGCAGTGCCGGCTGTGCATTCACCGTATTAGTAAGTTCATCAGCAGGTCCTTCAAACATTAGCGCAGTTATATCTGTTTTTAATAACTGATTTGCTTTTTCAAAAATTTCTTGTACTTCTTCGTATGTATCATACATTGCTTTCCCCATACCGATTGCTTGGGAACCCTGTCCAGGAAAGACAAAAGCAACACGTTTCATATTATTCCTCCTTATCCCCTACATCCATCGATTGCACTGTAGTTGCAATAATGCCGGTAACATCTTGTTCCACCATGTCACAAGCTTGTTTAATCGCATTAAATACAGCTCTTGCATTGGATGAACCATGGGCTTTAATTACGGGTGCTGCTAATCCGAACAGACCAGCCCCTCCGTATTCTGAGTAGTCTAATTGATCTTTTAAGCCTTTTAAATCAGATTTTATAAAACCAGCCGCAATTTTCGTTTTCACACTACCTGTTAGAACTTTTTTCAACATTGAAAACATCGTCATAGCAGTTCCTTCAATTGTTTTTAGTGCTATATTGCCACTAAAACCGTCCGTTACTACAACATCAGCAACACCTTCTAATAGATCACGCGCTTCCACATTTCCAATAAAGTTTATTGGTGCATCCTTCAGAAGCTCATAGGCTTTTTTTGTAAGATCATTACCTTTTCCTTCTTCTGTTCCTACATTCAGCAGGCCAACCTTTGGTGAAGCTATACCACGAACGTTTTCTACATAAATAGAACCCATAATCGCGTATTGTACAAGGTGCTGTGCTTTCGCATCAACATTGGCTCCAACATCTAAAAGTAAGAACCCCTTACCATCAAGTGTTGGCAGTGTAGGACTTAGTGCAGGTCGATCTATTCCTTTTATGCGTCCGACTACGAACAATCCCGCACTCATTAATGCACCTGTGTTACCCGCTGATATACAAGCATCCACACGTTTTTCCTTGACTTCATTTGCCATGAGTACTAAGGATGCATCTTTTTTGCGCCTCACTGCTCTTACTGGCTCATCATCCGATGTGATCATTTCTGTAGTATGTATAACTTGAATGTTTCTGTTATCTGTTAAGTATGAATTAATTTTATCCTGGTCACCTACTAAAGTTATTTCTAGACCAGGAATTTTCTTCACTGCTTCCATTGCTCCTAAAACGATCTCTTTTGGAGCGTGATCTCCACCCATTGCATCAATCGCTATTTTCATTAATCGATTCTCCTTTTGGGTCATTTGAGCGAAACATATTGAATGTTCCGGAGAAAACTTTTTCCTTTTCGACAAAGCTATTAACTCTGACTACTGTCTTACCTTTCGCATCTAAACCGAGAACTTCTGCTTTTGCAACTACACGTTCCCCTTGCTTTACCTGATGAGTGAACTTAATGTCTGCACTAGCTGTTAAAGCCAGCTCATCATCAATAACGGCAACGGCTAAAGAATTGGCTTGAGCAAATAGATGATGCCCACGTGCGATCGAATTTCGTGAAAAAACGTGTTCAGGACTTATATCAAGAATCGATATTGCTCGCTTATCCAGCTCTAAATCAATCACTTCACCGATCACTTCGTCGATTGGTAGAGCTTTGACTGTTTCATTCCATTGCGTCGTGGCCACCGATTTAATTCGTTCTCTAAGCTCTGGTATGGACAACTCCATACGATCAAGCCTGATTGTTTGAATACTAACTTGAAATTTTTTAGACAAATGCTCATCTGTGATAAAAGGCATTTCTTCTATCGTCTCTTTGAGTAATTGTTGTCTCTCCTTTTTATTCCTTTTCATTCATTACACCGTCCGTTTTATGACTAGGTACTAATAGTAATATATAATACCAATGCTTATTATGCAAGCAACAAATTTCACTAATCTAGTACTTGACCTTGAAGTGAACTTTCTTCTTTTAATTTATTTCTCATTGTTTGGTAATGCGGGTCTTCTGCTAACCTGTTTTCAGCAATAATTAAAGCAGCATCTTGTCTAGCGGTCTCTAGAGCACGGTAATCGTGAACCATATCGCCAACTTTAAATTCAGGTATACCACTTTGCTTTTTACCAAAAAAATCTCCTGGACCTCTCAACTGTAAATCTTGCTCAGATAATTCGAAGCCATCTGTTGTTTCTGTCATAATTCGCATCCGCTCTTTCCCAACTTCACCTTTAGGATCAGCAACCAGAATACAATAGCTTTGCGCGTCTCCTCGTCCCACTCTACCACGCAATTGATGAAGTTGGGAAAGACCAAATCTTTCTGCGTCATAGATAACAATAATTGTAGCATTCGGAACATTTACACCGACTTCAACTACGGTTGTAGATACTAACACTTGTACTTGGTTTGCAGCAAATTCTTTCATGACAGCTTCCTTTTCATCAGAATGTAGCCTACCGTGCATTAGTCCAACTTGTAATTCTGAAGCAAAGTGTGCCTGTAGCATCGTGTAAAGATCAACAGCATTTTGAATATCTAGCTTATCTGATTCCTCGATCAGTGGACAGATTACATATGCCTGATGTCCGTTTTTAACTTCTTTATGAATAAACTGTAGCACGCGATCAAACATATTATCTTTTACCCAATAAGTATCTACTGGTTTTCTCCCCGCAGGCATTTCATCGATTTGCGATACATCCATATCACCGAAAGCTGTTATCGCCAAAGTTCTTGGAATTGGCGTTGCAGTCATAAATAACACATCAGGATCTAATCCCTTTTCCCTCAACATTCTTCGTTGATTGACACCAAATCGATGTTGTTCATCTACAATTACTAGTCCCAAATGGTGGAAGGAAACTTCATCTTGTATTAATGCATGTGTACCTACTAGAATATCTACTTCATTCGCTTGGACGCGTTCAAGGATATCTTTCCTTCGCTTGCCTTTAATTGATCCTGTTAATAATTCGACTCGCGCGAAGCCGTCCATTAATGTGGTCAACGATTGGTAATGCTGTTCTGCTAGAATTTCAGTTGGAACCATTAATGCACCTTGCTTACCTGCTGTTATAGCCGCATACAAACAAATGGCCGCCACTGCTGTTTTCCCTGAACCTACATCTCCTTGTAATAATCGGTTCATTCGGTTTACTGATTTCATATCTAACAAAATTTCTTTTAAGCTGCGTTTCTGAGCACTAGTTAATGGAAACGGAAAGCTTTTTATAAATAGTTCAACTTTTTCTTTGTCATATTCCTGGTTATGACCTTTTGTAGCTTCTTTAATCCGCTTACGTAATAATTGCATTTTTAATTGGAATAATAAAAACTCCTCATAAATAAACCTTCTACGCGCGTGCTTTAATAGCTGATGATTTTCAGGAAAGTGGATTTGCTTAATCGCTTGACTGCGCCGAGGTAGCTTGTACTTTTCTATATAGTAAGCTGGCAGAATTTCTTCAACTTGACCACTATAGTCGCTAACTGCATTTTTTATTATTTTCTTTAATTGCAGATTTGTAACTTCTCCCTTTAAAGGATAAACAGGCTGGATAGGTTCATGCGCATTAGCTTCACCTTTTTTGTAGTTACTAACAGTTATTTGTAAGCGGTGCTGATCCCATTTTCCTGTTACCGTTAACGTGTCACCAGCATGAATCTGCTTTTTGGCAAATGCTCGATTAAACATCACTGCTTTAACAACCATATGTTCGACTTGGAGTTGAACAATTAACCTCGATTTATTTCGACCGAAAAACGTTAAGGTCGGCTCAGCAAGAACCTGACCCTCAATCGTAGCTTTTTCATTATGTTCAATTTCACTCAACGGCTTACGTTCATAAACATCGTATCTGTTAGGGAAGTAATATAATAAATCTTCAATAGTACCGATACCCATATCAATTAATGCTTCACCTAACTTTTCTCCTACACCTTTTACTTGTACAACAGGAGCTTTCAGCATCTTTCTTCACACTTTCTTGTCTGGGCTACCATAAATCTTTGCCGCCAATGCGCGCCCAGTTGGTGTTGCGGCTAATCCACCTTCAGCTGTTTCTCTTAATGCTGTTGGCATTGTTTTTCCAATCCGATACATTGCACCAATAACTTCATCACAAGGAATACGGCTTGTAATTCCGGCTAAAGCCATATCAGCAGATACGATTGCATTTGAAGCACCTGCGGCATTTCTTTTAACACAAGGAACTTCCACAAGGCCCGCAACGGGATCACATACTAATCCAAGCATATTTTTTAAACTAATCGCAAATGCTTCCGAACTTTGCTGTGGCGTTCCCCCAGCCATTTCCACAATAGCAGCAGCTGCCATCGCTGCCGCCGAGCCAACCTCAGCTTGACATCCACCAGCAGCGCCCGATATAAACGCATTATTCGCTACAACAAAACCAAATGCACCAGATGTAAATAAGTACCTTATCATTTGCTCTCTCGTCGGATTAAGTCTGTCTGCAACGGCGAAAAGCGTGCCTGGCACACACCCTGCACTTCCTGCTGTTGGCGTAGCGCAAATCGTCCCCATCGCTGCATTAACTTCATTTGTTGCAACTGCTTTACTAACAGCATCTAACAATAGATTACCCGACAACGGGTTTTGTTCTTGCATATACTTTTGTAATAGGACTGCATCTCCGCCAGTTAATCCTGAATGAGACTTTACACCTTTTAATCCCTCTTCAACAGCATTTTCCATAACATGAAGATTCTTTTCCATCTGATTCATAATTTCTTCACGCGATTTATCATGAACATCCATCTCTTGCCTAATCATAACTTCTGATATTAGAATATTTTCATTTGTAGCAATCTCTACTAGTTCAGCAACATTACGAAACATATAATAGCCCCCTATGATGTTATTCTTCGTTGTTTCTTATCAATCGACAATCTTGGATACTTGTAAGATATGGTCCGCTTCCTTCAATTCATTTAAGATAATATCGTTGACATTCTGGTCTACTTCAATAATCATTAGCGCTTCCTTACCAATATCTTTACGCGATACTTCCATCCGTCCAATATTGACTTCATTCCTTGCCAATATTTGAGTAATCGAGGCAATTGCACCGAATCGATCATTGTGCATCACTAATAACGCCGGATGATTACCAGATAAATGTAGTTCAAAACCGTTTAATTCTGTGATTTCTACTTTTCCTCCACCAATCGATATCCCAACTAATTCTAGCTGTTCATCATCGTCGGTTAATATCACCCTAGCAGTATTAGGGTGCTCTGTCGCAGCTTCGTCTTCATAAAAATTTATTGTCATACCTTTTGCTTTTGCATCTTTTATAGAACTGCTTATTCGTTGATCATCTGTATCATAATCTAAAATCCCACCAATAAGAGCAACGTCCGTTCCATGCCCTCTATACGTTTTGGCAAATGATCCATATAAATAAATATCAACCTTTGTTGGTTCTTTTCCAAATAACGTTCTTGCAGCCCTTCCGATTCGTGCTGCACCTGCTGTATGTGAACTTGATGGACCAATCATAACTGGACCGATAATATCAAAAACTGATTTATATTTCATTTTACACCATCCTTAAGTTAAGACGATAACCCTTATCTTCTAGTATAACTGGTTCTGAAAAAGAAGCAATAATCATAACAAAAGCGCAGAGCGCCGGTTAGCGACGTACGGACTGGACTGAACCGCAGGACCAGAGTAGGCTTCGAGGCTTTACATCGCACGAAGAAAATTGTTCTATATTTTCGATGGAGTAAGGAAACATGCCCCTGCATAAGGGGTATGTCGACGTTGGACGACGAGTCCGCTTTTAGTCGACCTTTCATAAAACCTGAACCGATGTTGTTATCGTGTCATGAGGTGAGGGAAGTCTCGCTAGTCGCTGACGCTCGGAGCTGGCCGTAGCTAATGATTAATGTTATCCAAAATTAGTATGCTTTATAATTTCCTATGCCATAACAAAGGCCAGACAACACGCCCGGTCCAATCTTATGATTAACTAAAGTTGAAATAAGACCCGAAGTAATTGGAGAGTGTGCTTGAACCGAGGCATCTATTAAACAAACAAAGGCCTTCAGCCGTTTAACGGTGAAGGCCTTTAATAAATTATTCAATTGAGAATATAAAAGAATAGATTGGCTGGTTACCTTTGTGCAACTCGATTTCGATGTCAGGATAGTTGCTTTCTATATACGATTGCACCTGTTCCGTCTCTTCATCTGTAGCATCTTCGCCTTGTAATATCGTCATGATCTCATCTTCATCAGGGTCGATCATTTCAGTTAGTAGAAGTTGAATCGTTTCTAATTTATCTTTGTTTGTTGCTTTAATTTTGCCATCAGCAAGACCCATAAAATTACCATTTTCGATTGTCAAGCCATCTATTTGTGTATCACGAACTGCATATGTTATTTGACCAGTTTTAATATGTTCACTAGCACCTAACATATTTTGTTTATTATCCTCTAAAGCCGTTTCTGGGTGGAAAGCTAGTAATGCTGCCATCCCTTGTGGAATCGTCTTCGTAGGAACCACTACAACTTCTTCATCTTCTGCCAATTCAGCAGATTGATCAGCAGCCATAATAATATTTTTGTTGTTCGGCAAAATAATAACCTTTTTTGCATTTGCTTGTTTAACAGCATCTGTAATATCTTGGGTGCTTGGGTTCATTGTTTGACCACCTTGGATAACTACTGTAGCACCGAGGCTTTCTAACAATGATTTTAAGCCATCACCCATTGCAACTGTAACAATTCCATATTCAGAGCGTTGCTTCTTTTTAGCGGGTTTAGCCTTTTCACCAACGATCGATGAATGCTGCTCCCTCATATTTTCGATTTTCAAGTTAATCAAGCTACCAAAGCGTTGGCCTTTTGTTAAAACTTCTCCAGGATATTCGGCATGAATATGAACTTTAATTATTTCTTCATCAGAAACAACCAGAAGTGAGTCTCCATGCTCACTCAATTCATTTCGAAAAGCCTCTTCATCAAACGGATGATCGGACAACTTTTCTTGTTCGAATTTAACCATAAATTCTGTACAATAACCAAATTCAATGTCCTCTGTGCTCATAAAATCTTGCGCTAACTTATGATGCTCGGCATTAACCATTTCGTTCATTTTTTCAGAACTATCGATTCCTGCAGGAAGATCCTCACCTTTTAGTGAAGCAAGAAACCCTTCATAAATTGTAACTAAACCTTGTCCACCGCTATCAACTACACCAACTTCTTTTAAAACTGGAAGTAAATCAGGAGTTCGTTTAAGAGAAGCCTTTGACTCCGCTAATACCCCTTCCATAAAAGTAATAATATCTGGTGTTGTTTCAGCTAGCTCAACTGCTTTTTTCGCTGTATCTTTAGCAACCGTCAATATTGTTCCTTCAACTGGTTTAATGACAGCTTTGTAAGCTGTCTTCACGCCTAAGTCTAAGCCTTCAGCAAAATCGGTGGTCGTTAAGGATGTTTTTCCTTCTACTCCTTTTGCGAACCCTCTAAATAACTGAGACAAAATAACACCTGAATTACCCCTTGCACCCATTAATAAGCCTTTAGCCAATGCTTGAGCAACAGTTGAAACATGATTAGCGTTTGTATCTTTCACTTCATTAGCACCTGAAGTCATAGAGAGATTCATATTTGTACCCGTATCACCATCTGGAACGGGGAAAACGTTTAACGCATCAATCATTTTGGCGTTATTCGTTAAATGGTGTGCTCCTAAGCGTACCATTTGTGCAAATGTAGTTCCATCTAACTTTCGTAACGTCACTACTACTTCCTCCTTCTACACTGGTTTTTTATTTTACCCAGTTTACGATCTTAGTCATTAGTGCAAAAAATAAAAGTAATGAAAAATATGTGGGTGGGTTTATATTTACTACTGGACAACCCTAACACCTTGAATGTAGATGTTAACCGATTTAATTAGTAAACCCAAAGTCTTGTCTAATGTATATTTAACTTGAGATTGCACATTATTTGCTACTTCTGAAATTTTTGTGCCGTAGCTAACGATAATATACATATCAATATGTAGATCTTCACCATCTTGACGAACAACGACACCTCTGGAAAAGTTTTCCTTACGCAATATCTCAGCTATACCATCTCTCAGCTGGTTTTTAGATGCCATACCAACAATACCGTAACATTCGATTGCAGCACCACCAGCTAGTGTAGCAATTACTTCATTCGTAATAGTGACATGACCATCTTGTGTATTTAATTCAATGGACATAAATTAATCCTCCTTGCTTAAACATAAATTTAAAGTCATTTTACTATATGATTATTAAATATGAAAGCAATTACATCTAAACAAAACCCATTTATACAATGGACGAAAACCGCAAATCTGTCAAGTAGATATTCTTTATAAATACTATTTTCATTCTTATTGTAATTTCTCACTTCATCCTTTACTTTGTTTATACCACACTATTTATTGTTTACATGAATTCTTCCTTTATGATAATAAGTGTAAATTCACCTTAAAGTTTTATTGCAATAATCAGGGTCATATGATAAATTATATTAGTATGTAAAGATATAACAGTTGGTAGTAGGAGGGATTTAACATGGGACGTAAATGTGTTGTAACTGGTCGTAAAACTACTACAGGTAACAACCGTTCACACGCAATGAACGCTAACAAACGTCAGTGGAAAGCTAACGTTCAAAAAGTACGCATTCTGGTTGATGGAAAACCGAAGCGTGTTTATGTATCTGCTAGAGCATTGAAATCAGGCAAAGTAGAACGTGTTTAACACACATATACAAAAAAAGCACCTTAATTAAGGTGCTTTTTTTGTTAGTCTTTTTTAAATGTACCGATAATAGCACGAACAAAGCCACCAATGAACCTCGGGAGTTTAAAGGTATAAAATTTCATGAGATCCCCCTCCTCTTTTCCGAATAGCAATAAAATCGCCTACAAATTATTCTATGTTATGAACCCTAAATAAGTACATCACGGCTCTTTATTACTATTAATATGCCTTCGTTAAAAGAAAAAGTACCTTTTTCTCTAATAAGCTTATTGGAAACACAAAGAGTTGAACCCCAAGTAACCGTTGTATTGTTTAACGGATAGAAGAAACCTTCTAATGATAACTGCGTAACCTCTTTAGAAAATGGAATAAAAGAGATATGAGGATAACTAGACTCATTAGTAAGCTCATATTCCCCTGCTTGTACCAATTCCATCCAATTACCTTTATCAACTATAATCCCTTTTATAGATTGTTGTAATAGTCTATAAAGGAGTTGAATCGCTGCCATACTGTGATCTATTCTTCCACCAGTCACCCCAAACAATAACAACTTATCCGCCTTTTGTTCGATCGCTTTTATTACAGCTAATTCTAAATCAGTTTCATCCTTTTCTGCTGGAAACTCTTGATAAATTCTTGAATTTTTTTTAATTAACGCTTTCTCAACTGCGGACACTGAATCAAAATCACCAATCGCCACGTCAGGAGTAACTCCTTGTTCAATAATATGGAGTACTCCTCGATCAGATCCAATCCAACAGGATACTTTGTCCTTATATTGGTGCAAGTCAGGAATAAGATCTTTTGGCCCACCGCCAACTATCGCAACATATGACATTGATTTGCATCCTTTCACATACTTGTTGCACGAAAAATGTATCAGTTTAACTTAGCTATTTCGAATATCCTTAATCGCTTGCTTACGATTTTTTTGATTAAAAATAGCATTACCTGCTACTAGTACATTTGCGCCTGCTCGCTTACACAAAACAGCAGTCTCGTCATTAACTCCACCATCTACTTCAATTTCAAAATTAAGATTCAGTTCATCTCTCCAACCAGCAACTGTTTCAATCTTAGAGATCACAGATTGGATAAATGACTGACCTCCAAAGCCAGGATTTACCGTCATTAATAAAACCATGTCAATATCAGTTAAAATAGATTTAATAGATTCTGCAGGTGTTGCAGGATTAAGTACTACTCCTGCACGGATTCCAGAATCCTTGATTAACTGAATGGTACGATGTAGATGTTTGCATGTTTCCTGGTGAACAGTAATAATGTCTGCTCCTGCTTCAACGAACTCTGAAATATATAAATCTGGATTTTCAATCATTAAATGGACGTCGAGTGGTAATTTGGTTATTGGTCTAATCGAACGCACGACTAATGGACCAATCGTAATATTAGGAACAAAGTGGCCGTCCATAACATCAACATGAATATAGTCTGCTCCACCAGCTTCGACGTCAGCAATCTCCTCTTTCAGGATAGAAAAATCTGCCGAAAGAATGGAAGGTGCGATTTTAGTCATGCTTAATACCTCGGCTTTCTATTTTGAATTTCTTCATAAAACTGTAAGTAATGCTCATATCGATAATCAGGGATTTCTTCAGCATCAACAGCTGCTTTAACCGCACACTTAGGTTCTCGATTATGCATACACCCTCTGAATTTACAATCATTTTGACGCTCACGCATCTCTGGAAAACAAGATGGTAATGATTCTAACTCAATTTCATTAAATTCTAATGAGCTAAAACCAGGTGTATCTGCAACTAATCCTTCATTAACCTCTATTAATTCTACATGCCGCGTTGTATGCTTACCTCTTCCTAAGCTTATCGAAATTTCATTTGTTTCTAAACTTAACAGCGGATTAAGAGCATTTAGTAATGAAGATTTCCCCACACCTGACTGTCCAGCAATTACCGATATTTTTCCTTTTAATAGCTTTATGGCTTGTTCTAGTTGATCTGGCTTTTTGGTTGATAATAGTTGAACTGGATATCCCAATTTCTCATAATCAGCCTGATATTGTTCAATAACCGAAAGTTCATCATCTCCAATTGCATCCATTTTAGTAATGAAAATGACAGGGTCAATATGTTTCGATTCAATCAGCACTAAGAATCTGTCTAGTAACAAGGAACTAAAATCTGGTTGTGTAGCTGACACAACAATAATCGCCTGATCAATATTTGCAATCGGTGGACGTACTAATTCATTTTTCCTAGGCATTACGTCAGTAATATACCCTTCACCAGGATTGCTTTCATCAAATTCAACATTGTCACCAACAAGAGGGTTAACTTTATTTTTTCTAAAGACCCCTCTCCCTCGACACTGATATTGAGATACACCTGTATCAACATAATAAAATCCACTTAAAGCTTTAATTATTCTTCCTGTTGCCATTTATTTAATCACCTGCCACATCCTCATAACTAATTGTCTCGCTTTCAAAGACATTTCCATCTCGCATTACCCTGTATTCAGCGTTTCCATTTGGCTGGATGGTTAAACTTAAGGTGAAATCTGTTTGTTCCATAATGGTAACCTGCCTTACTATTTCATCATTACGATTCATGTCTGTAACATAAATAATTATCTCTTGCCCTTGTGGATCTTGTTGTGTATCTTCTCCATCCTGCTGCGCTGGTTCGTAAGGTACAGTAACTGTTACAGGATGTGTAATCGGTGGCTTTTCCTCGGGTCCTAGTGAGACTACAACCTCAACCACAGAGCCTTTTTCTACTTCAGATAGTGCCCTCGGTTCTTGACTAATAACTTGTCCTTCTTCGTATTCTTCTGAATACTGTTCATCTACTACCTTCACAGAAAGATCTTCTCTTGTTAAATAATCACTCGCATCTTTTACTGACATGCCTACAAGTTGACTTAGTGTAACTCTTTCTCTTCCTCTACTTACTTCGAAAATAACATTCGTTTCACCTGGCACAACATTCGCACCTGGTTGCGGATGAAGCTGTTTAATAATTTCTCCTTCTGGCTGATCGGAAAATTGCTCATTAGAAATCACTGTATACCCAGATTGTTGTAACAAACGTTGAACCTGACTAAAGTCCTGTCCAACATAATCATCAAAAGCAATTGTCTGTTTTCCTTGGCTCGTAAATAAAAGTACTTCCGATCCCTCAATTACAGTTATTCCAGCCTTTGGATCACTACTTACGACATAGCCTTCTGGGATTTCTTCAGAATACACCGACTCAGACTCCACCTCTAAGCCTAAATTTCTTAATTCATCAGATGCTTCTTCATATTCTAATTCAATTACATCTGGTATCTCAATTTCATCTGGCTGCAATAGGCTCGGAATGATAAATAACGCAGCTATTATTGCACCTAACAATACGACAATACTAGTCGTAATCCAGATGGCAAGTTTTTTCTTCTTCTTTTTTTTCTTTTCATTTACTAAATCATTTCCATTTCCTGATCGAACAATCGTGTCTTCTTTCAGGTTATTGTGTTGTTTCAAATTGTCATCTGTAATGATCGGAATTGCTTTTGTTAATTCACCACTATCCTCTGGTGGAGAATATGGATTCTCATTAATCCTCTCGGGACTTAGAGCTGTGTTCAAGTCATCTTCAATTTCATAGACATGTTCATACCGATGGAATGGATCTTTTGATGTTGCCTTTAAAACAATATTTTCAACACTTTGTGGTAGATTTGGGTTCCATCTTCTAATACTAGGCGTATTAGACTGCAAGTGTTTGAGTGCAATTGAAACGGCCGATTGACCAGAGAATGGCAACCTACCAGAAAGCAATTCAAATAATACAATGCCCAGAGAATATACATCTGATTTTTTTGTTGCCATACCACCTCTTGCTTGTTCTGGTGATAAGTAGTGCACCGATCCTAACACAGAATTTGTTTGCGTTAATGACGTAGCACTCAATGCAACGGCAATACCAAAATCAGTAACTTTAACTTGACCATATGGGTCAATTAGTATATTTTGAGGCTTTATATCTCGGTGTACAATTTCATTTGCGTGTGCATGTGTTATCGCAGATGTAATTTGTTTCATTATATCGATGGCTTCTTCTACTTCGATTGGTCCATACGTTTGTATATACTTTTTTAATGTCATGCCATCGATATATTCCATTACCATATAATAAATGCCGTCTTCTTCTCCAACATCAAAAATACTGACAATATTTGGATGAGAAAGACTTGTAGCTGATTGAGCCTCACGGTGAAAACGCGCAATAAATTCTTCATCGTTTGCATATTCCAATCGTAATACTTTGATTGCTACTTCTCGTTCCAAAATGATGTCGGTAGCTAGGTACACATTTGCCATACCGCCTCCGCCAATCATTTTACGAATCTTATATCGTTCATTTAAGGTTCTTCCTTCTAACACTATGACACACCTTCTTCCGCTGTATCTAGACCATCATAGTGTACGAGCGCAATGGATATATTATCTTCCCCACCACGTTCATTAGCAAGACTAATAAACTGATTAGCTACATCTTCTAAATTGCTAGGGGATTTCACCTTTTCTGAGAGTTCCTCATCATTAATCTTGTTAGAAAGTCCATCAGAACATAACAAAAGAAGATCATCCTTCTCCCAGCCTATTGAACGCACATCTGCTTCCACGTGTTGTTCTGTTCCTAGTGCTTTTAAGAGGACGTTTTTTCGTGGATGATGTTCAGCATCGTCTTTAGATATTTGTCCTGATCGAACCAATTCATTGACTAATGAATGGTCCTCTGTAATTTGCTGAAAGCCTTGGTTATTTTGTAAATAACAGCGACTATCTCCGATATGGGCAATGGTTATATACTCACTAGTACAAATCGCAGCCACTATTGTGGTACCCATACCCATACAATCCTCATGCTCCTGGGCATAGTTAAATAAGTTTTGATTAATTTCAGAAATACTATCTTTCAACCACACCTCAGTATCTTCTGGCAACAACAATTCTTCTGATTTTTGCCACTTCTCGCTAAGTGATGTGATCGCCATTTTACTAGCAACATCACCAGCTTTATGACCACCCATTCCGTCGGCAATAACTACCAACACCTGCTTGTGAGCATTAATAAAAACACCACCAGCATCCTCATTATGACTTCTCACCTGACCTGTATCAGTCATAAAGTAAGTATTCATTCACTCACCCCGTCTCTCCTTAACACTCGATAACTTTTCCATAGATCATTGGCATTCTACCAGTTATACTTATTCCAATTGTATAAACAGTTATCTCCCTTACTTCCGCTTAAATCTAGTAAGAAAAAATCCATCTGTATGATAGTCCTGTGGAAATAATTGGAGCCCATAATTGCTTCGTCCTTGCGATTGTTGCAAGGAACTAGGTAATTCTTCAAAAAAGGTTTGATCTACTTCAAACTGTTTGTGAGTGGCAAGAAATTTCTCTACAACGATATCATTTTCAAGCTTATCAACTGTGCATGTACTATATAACAGTTTACCATCTTTTTTTAATAAAGAGGATATACTTTCCAATAATTCTAACTGAATCACGCTTAAATCTTGTATATCTTGGGTTGTTTTTTGATATTTTATATCTGGTTTACCACGTAACACACCTAACCCTGAACAAGGAGCATCGATTAAAATGCGATCAAAGGATTCCTGTTCATGCAGTGTATGTAATTGTCTAGAATCTGCTTGTTTAGCTGTAATTACGTTTAAATCTAATTCTTGAGCTTTTCTAGACACAAGCTTCGCTTTTTTATCATGTAGGTCGTAGGCAAATACTTCACCCTTGTCCTCCATTTTTTCAGCAATGTGTGTCGTTTTACCACCAGGGGCACTACACGCATCTAGTACAGTCATCCCCTGAGTCAAATCAAGCATTTCTGCAACAAGCATAGAGCTTTGGTCTTGGACCGTTAGAGCTCCTTCTTTAAACAATTCACTTCGCAAAATATTACCTTTGTTTATAATGATCCCTTGGCTTGAAAATATTGATTTTTCAACCTCATAACCTTCATCCTGAAGCTTTTCAATAGCAGCATCACGACTAATCTTTAAAGGCTGTACCCTTACTGTCATTGGCTTATGCGTCAAATTTTCACGGCACATGTCCTCTGTAACAGTAGGTCCATACATGTCCATCCATCGTTTTACTAGCCAAACAGGATGACTCGTTTCTACACTGATTCTTTCTGTCGTATCCTTAATTTTACTCGTATCTGGTAATCCTTTACGTTGTACATTTCGAAGTACCCCGTTTACAAACGAGGCAATACCTTTATGACCTCTAATTTTAGCTACTTCAACCGATTCGTTAAGTACAGCATGATCAGGAATTCTGTCTAAGAAAGTCAATTGGTAAATGGACATATAAAGTAGCCATTTTACCCATGGTGTTATTTTCTTTTTAGGATCTATAAAATTTACAAGATAATATTCAAGCGTTAACTTTCGTTGTAACGTTCCATAGACAATTTCTGTTAATAAAGCCTCATCATTATTTGCTAGCCCTTTTTTCTTGATTGCTTGATCAATCAGCAGGTGACTAAACCCACCTTGCTCGCCTACTCTTACTAATATGTCTAATGCAGTTGTTCGAAGTACATGCTTAGCCATAATTTTCACCTAATAAATCACCGATTGAAAGATCACTACCTAAACCTCTTAAAAAGTCACCTGCATCCATTCGTTTCTTTCCTGCTGGCTGTAGATTCGTTATTTTTACGCCGTTACGATCTCCGCACATAACAACTAATCCGTCTTCTAAGAGCTCAACGATTTGACCTGGTGTTCCATTATATTGCTTGTTTACTTTTTCTCCCCACCAGACCTTCACAACCTTATTATCAACTGTTGTAAAGGCAACAGGCCACGGATGTAATCCACGAATATGATTGTAAACCTCCGTACTCGTCTTTTCCCAATCAATTTTTTCTTGCTCCCGCTTTATGTTACTAGCAAACGTCGCTAACTCTTCATCTTGTTTAATTGGATGTGTCTTTCCTGCAATCAGATCAGGAAGTGTGTTATGTAAAAGTTCTGCTCCTGCTTCTGATAATTTATCATGTAGGGTGCCAACATGGTCTGTTTCATCAATCGTTACCTTTTGTTGCGTAATAATATCACCTGCATCAAGTCGTTCTACCATGTACATGATTGTAACACCAGTCTCTTGTTTGCCTTGAAGGATCGCGTAATGAATAGGTGCTCCACCACGCAATTCCGGTAAAATGGAAGCATGCACATTAATGCACCCTAACGTTGGTCCATCAAGTAAAGGCTTCGGCAAAATCTGTCCAAATGCAGCCGTTACAATAAGATCTGGCTTATATTTTAATACTTCTTCATACTCATCTTTAATTTTTTCAGGTTGAAATACTGGAATTTGGTGCTTTTCTGCCTCCACTTTTACAGGGGGCGGTGTTAATACCCTTTTTCTTCCTTTTGGTCGATCAGGCTGTGTAACCACTAATACCACATCATATTTATCTTGCAATAATTGTTGCAATATTGGTACAGAAAAATCAGGTGTACCCATAAAAACAATCCGTTTCATAAACAAAAACCCTTTCTACATTAATTGGTACGGTTGCAAATCTACATTTATCATTAGTTGATTTTTTTTAATATCATCCTCATAAAAGGACAAGATTTTCTGGATAACTTTTTGCTGATTCGGTTCTTTTTTGTATTTTACCATGCATTGATAACGATATCTATCTTTGATCCTCGTTAGTGGCGAAGGTGTTGGTCCTAATATGTTCGTTTGTGATGATAAATACTTTCGTAGTAATTGTGTTATTTTCTTCGTTACCTTTGCCGCT
Organism: Radiobacillus sp. PE A8.2; assembly: GCF_045635475.1. Lineage (NCBI taxonomy): Bacteria > Bacillati > Bacillota > Bacilli > Caryophanales > Bacillaceae > Radiobacillus > Radiobacillus sp. PE A8.2. The sequence continues at coordinate 28,645 of NZ_JBJGXI010000002.1, forward strand.
TTAATTTGGTTTGGATGAGAGACAGTTATTAATGTTAAGAAAACATATGGTGGATATTGAAACGTTTTTCTCGTATGCATTTCCTTTAAGAAAAACTGTTCAAAATCATATTGACTTGCAAGTTGCACACTATAATGTTCAGGAGTGTACGTCTGAATAACGACTTCACCTGGCAAGGAATGCCTTCCTGCTCTACCACTTACTTGTGTTAACAATTGAAATGTTTTTTCTGCAGCTCGAAAATCTGGTAAGTGTAACAACGAGTCCGCTGCCAACACTCCGACAAGCGTAACATTAGCAAAATCGAGTCCTTTGGCAATCATTTGTGTACCTAGCAAAATATCTGCTTCATGATTAGCAAACTTGTCCAATAGTTTCTCATGGGAACCCTTTCGTCTAGTTGTATCAACATCCATCCGTATAACACGTGCTTCTGGTAAGATTTTAGTAATTGCTTCTTCGACTTTTTGCGTGCCAGTTCCAAAAAAACGAATCGTGTCACTCTGACAGGAAGGACACAAGGATGGCATCTTTTCATCATGGCCACAATAGTGACATTTTAAATTCTCTGTATTACGATGGTAAGTTAAAGCTATATCACAGTGCGGACAATTAATAACATAGCCACAATCTCTACACATTACAAATGTCGAGTAGCCACGTCGATTTAAGAACAGAACAATTTGTTCCTTTCGTTTTAACCGTTCTTCGATGTCCTCCTTCAACTGTCTAGAAAACATCGAGCGATTTCCAGCGTGGAGTTCATCTCGCATATCAACAAGCTTAACTGTCGGCATAGCAGCCTTGTTCATTCGCTCTGACATTGATAGCAGCTGATAAACACCCTTCTGAGCCCGTGCAAAAGATTCTAATGTAGGTGTTGCACTTCCCAAAATAACTGGACAATTATATTTCCCCCCCCTATAAATAGCAACATCTCTAGCATGATAACGGGGATGATCTTCTTGTTTATAGCTTGTTTCGTGCTCTTCATCGATGATAATAATACCAAGATTTTCAAACGGAGCAAAAATTGCTGATCTTGCTCCTACGACAACCTGTACTTGCTTGCGTTGCACTTTTCGCCACTCATCAAACTTCTCTCCAGCTGATAATGCACTATGTAAAACAGCCACCCTCGAGCCAAACCTACCCTTAAAGCGCTGTACCATTTGTGGCGTAAGGGCAATTTCAGGAACAAGTACTATCGCTTCCTTCCCTTTATCTATTACGGATTGTATCGATTGTAAATAAACCTCTGTTTTCCCGCTCCCCGTTACACCATGTAACAAAAATACTTCGTGTGTATCTTCATTAACTGATTCGTGAATTGGTGTAATAGCTTGCTGCTGTTGATCTGAAAGTGTTAATGCGGTTGTTTGTGGGTACTTGTCTTCTTTGTACGGATTTCGATACAATTCTTGCTTGAATTGCTTTAGTAATCCGCGATTCAATAACTGTTTTAATGTACTAGCGCCCGTACTATGGGATGAAAGTAATTCTTTTTTACTGATAGCTTCTGGATGTTCTATAAAATGATATAATAATTGCTTTTGCTTTTTGGCTTGTGAAGGCATATCAGCATACACTTCTTCTAGTTCGATTGGTTCCTTATTTGCCTGGATCATCGTCATCTGTTTAAAGGTCTCTTTTGACTGAACTATGTAGTTTACCTCTACAAGACCCTCTTTAATTGCTCGTTGAAGCTGTGCAATATTTCCGTTTCTTGAAACATATTCGCTATAATCAATAAAATCTCTACCGGCAAAAATGTGTGTAAGCGTTTCGGGTAATTGGTCACTCATTCTTTGTAATTCTTTGTTATATTTTGCTTTTAGTGCCTGTGGCAACATTGCTTGAAAAGCAGACACGTAAAAACTTAGTGTTTTTTCAGATAACCACTTACCTAAGTCTATCAATTCCTCGGTTAGCACTGGCGTTACATCCATTAGTTCCTCTATTTCCTTTAATGCAGAGAAATCCGAGTGATCGGTTAACTCAAGTACGAACCCCATTATTTTCCTGGGGCCAAATGGAACAATTACTCGCATACCGATTTCAATCGAGTCGACAAGCTGATCAGGTATGAGATAATCAAAAATTCGATTCGTTTGACTAGCAGGAACGTCGACAACTACTTTGGCTATGTTCAATTAATGCTCACCCTTTGTTCTATCCTGCACGATTAAACGGATGACTTCCGCAGCAATGTCTTGCTTAGAAGCTAAATCCAGTTGTTTCTCCATTCCCGAACGATTTAAGTAAGTGACTTGATTTGTATCTGACGCAAACCCAGCACCACTTTGCGTTACATCATTCACAACAATCGCATCAAGATTTTTTTGCTCTATTTTTTTCTTCGCATAGCTAAGCACATTCTCTGTTTCTGCTGCAAAACCAACTAAAAATTGGTTTTGTTTTCTGCGCCCCAACTCTTTTAAAATGTCATTAGTTCGTTCCATCTCAATCGATAAGTTTCCATCTTGCTTTTTCATTTTCTGCTTATAAGTAACTGTAGGACGGTAATCAGCAACGGCTGCTGATTTTATAACAATGTCTTGTTTAGGGAAATGTGCAAGCATTGCCTGATACATTTCCTCCGCCGTGTTTACATCAATTCGATTAATTGGTTTATCTGTTGTTAACGATACCGGTCCAGTGATTAATGTTACATCTGCGCCAGCTGTAGCGGCAGCCTCTGCCAAAGCGAAACCCATTTTTCCAGATGAGTGGTTTGTAAAAAAACGAATCGGATCAATACTTTCTCTTGTTGGTCCTGCAGAAATCAATACTTTTAATCCTTGTAATAATCGTTCAGGAACATGCAAGTCTTTTTCTAGTACTGTAATGATTGTTTCTGGTTCTTCTAATCTACCTTTTCCGACATATCCGCACGCTAAATAACCACTGCCTGGTTCAATGAATTTGTATCCCCATTCATCTAATTTTTGCATATTTTGAATTACTGCAGGATGCTGATACATGTGTACATTCATTGCAGGTGCAATATATACCGGCGCCTGTGTAGCCAACAAAATCGTAGATAGCATATCATCAGCTAGTCCTCCAGCTATTTTGCCTATCATGTTCGCTGTAGTTGGTGCTAATAACACGACATCCGCCCAATCAGCTAAATCAATATGCGCTATTTTGTGTGGATCTTTCTCATCAAATGTGTCTGTATATACTGGATTTCGAGATAACGCTTGGAAGGTAAGCGGTGTAACAAATTGCGTAGCACTTTCTGTCATCACTACTCTTACATTCGCCCCTTTTTGCGTAAGCTTACTTGTTAGTGCACATGCTTTATAAGCCGCTATACCACCAGTTACACCTAATACTATATTTTTATTTTTAAGCATCCATATCCCTCCCATACAACCATTAACTAAGTATGAACAAACCCCCGCTTGCACGATGCGAGCGAGGGTTTTAGAAAAGCGCAGAGCGCCGTTTAGAAACGTAGCGACTGGAGCGAATCGACTGAGATAAAGGAATCATGCCCCCGCAAAGGGGGTATGTCGACGTTGGACGACAAGTCCGCTTTTAGTCGACTTCCCATAAAATTTAAATCAATGATGACTTATCGCAAGCCGATTCGTGAAGTCGCCTAGTTTCTGGCGCTCGGAGCTAGACACATGAAAAGCGCAGAGCGCCGTTTAGAAACGTAGCGACTGGAGCGAATCGGCTGAGATAAAGGAATCATGCCCCCGCAAAGGGGGGATGTCGATGGACGACAAGTCCGCTTTTAGTCGACTTCCCATAAAATTTAAATCAATGATGACTTATCGCAAGCCGATTCGTGAAGTCGCCTAGTTTCTGGCGCTCGGAGCTAGACACATGCACAATTTTTAGTCTTTCTTATCTCTCAATGAAAAACGATTTCTAAACTACATAAGGAGAATAATTAGTGATTACTCTTCCTCACTACCTATATAAGTTAATTTGTCAGCCTCAATTTCTTCTAAAGCAATCCCTACATATTTATGTGATTTTGGATCTTTCACCCGTGGATCTCTATTATCTTGCAGCACGCGCGCTCTTTTTGCAGAAAGTGTAACTAATGTATACTTTGAATTAATTTTTTCTTGTAATTTATCAATTGATGGCTCTAGCATCATGTCAAATCATCCTCCAATATTTTTTTGTATTGTTTAGAAACTCGTTCCCGCTTGCAATGTTCACTTTGGACGATTGATTTAATTTTATCAACAGCATTAGAGATTTGATCATTAACGACAACATAGTCATACGCGTCCATCATTTCAATCTCTTCTCTAGCAGCGACTAACCGGTTCATAACAAGGTCTTCTGTTTCTGTGCCGCGATTAACGATTCTATTCTTTAACTCATGTAAACTCGGAGGAAACAAGAATATAAAAACACCTTCTGGGAAGTTTTGCTTCACTTGTAAGGCTCCTTGTACTTCTATCTCAAGGAACACGTCTTTTCCTTCCTCTAACGTCTGTTCTACGTAATCACGAGGTGTCCCATAATAGTTACCAACATATTGCGCATACTCAAGTAAGTTATTATTTTCAATCATTTGTTCAAAATCTTGTTTGGATCTATAAAAATAATCAATACCCTCTTGCTCACCCTTACGCATCGGTCGAGTTGTCATCGATATGGAGTATCGTAAGTCAGTAGCCTGTTCAAACAACGCTTTTCGCACTGTTCCTTTTCCAACACCCGAAGGCCCCGACAAAATAAATAAAATTCCCTTCTCATCAATCAAAGTGCTTCCTCCTAGCTATTCATCCGAGATCTCTTCATGACTAATCACACGCTGTCCAACAGTTTCCGGTTGAACTGCTGATAAGACAACATGATCACTATCCGTAATAATTACGGCTCTCGTTCTGCGGCCATATGTAGCATCCACTAATTTATTATTTTCTCTGGCCACCGTAATAATACGTTTAATTGGAGCAGATTCCGGAGAAACAATTGAAATAATTCTTCCTGCCGAAACAACATTTCCAAATCCTATATTTATTAAACTTAAGCTCAAAAAAAGCTCCCCCTTTAATTATAGACAAACATCTATACTTTCAATATTTCTATTATATGAGAAACAGTGTAAGAAACACAATTATTATTCTATATTTTGCACTTGTTCTTTTATTTTCTCAATTTCACTTTTCAATTGAACAACTAATTCACTAATTTTAACATCATTCGATTTAGAACCTACAGTATTTGCCTCACGATGCATTTCTTGCACAATAAAGTCTAGCTTTCTGCCAACAATACTTTGATTTGTAAGCAGGTGATCGAATTGTAAAAGGTGACTTTCTAAACGTGTGATTTCTTCTGATATATCGCCTTTTTCTGCAAGCAACGCCACTTCTTGCACAATTTTTGACTCATCTGAAATGAAATCTCCTATGTAAGACTCTAACCTCTTTTTAATTCGATCACGGTATTCTATTATAACAATATCTCTCCGATCACCCAAAACTTTTACTATATTATTAACTAATCGTAGTCTAGACGTTAAATCGGTTATTAATTCATTTCCTTCTTTTTTTCGCATTTCAAGCACTTGTTTCGCTGCATTTGTAACAATAGCTACGATTGTTTCTTCCATCCAATCAGCGTGCTGTTCTTTTTCATCAACTGTTAGTAAATCTGCTTGATTGACCAGATGACCAATTTCAATTGTTCCACCAAGCTGATAACGATTTTGTATTTCTTTTAATTTATGTATGTATTGATCTACAAGGTCCCAATTTACAGTCAGCTTTCGTTCAAGTATTCCCTCTCCGTCAATCGTAATAAACACTTCTATTCTGCCACGATGAAAATAACCCTGGATAATTTTTTTAATCTTATCTTCCTTGCTTAAAAGCGAGCGTGGAATTTTTGTCGTAATATCTAGAAAACGATGATTCACACTGCGTATCTCGACAGAAATATTTTGGCCATTAATCGAATCAACTGCTCTACCATATCCAGTCATACTATTACCCATATTATACACATCCATTTTAAATACTTCATCCACCATCATAACAAAAACTAATACCCGATGATAGATGGAAGCACTCTGGGTGAAAATAAAAACCCCTCCTAGCTAGAATGCTAAGAGGGTGCGAAATCCCTATTTTTTTGAAAAACCAAAAAACAGCGTAGGTATTGCACTAAATGCCAAGATTAATATCCAATCTCTCATCGCCAAATCTACGGTGTGAAAGACATCTTGTAAGGGCTCGAAATAAATAACAACGAGTAAAAGCAATACAGATGAAATCACGGCTCCAACTAAATATAAATTTTGAAACGGGTTCCTTGCAAAAACGGATACCTCACTTCTACAATCAAACACATGAATCAGTTGGGCCATTACTAACGTTGTAAATGCAATCGTTTGTGCATATTGAAGGTGGTCTGGATTACCTTTATAAGCAAGCATAAATGCAAGAAGGGTAATGATCCCAATCAACAATCCTCTACTAATAATTTTAAAACCTAAGCCCCTCGCAAATACCCCTTCTTTTGGATTTCTAGGTTTATTTTTCATCACATTTGCTTCAGATTGATCTAGCCCTAAAGCCATTGCTGGAAGTCCATCTGTTACAAGATTTACCCACAATATTTGAACAGGCGTTAGTGGTAACGGTAAACCTAGTAGCATCGCAAACAACATCACTAATATTTCACCTACATTTGAAGCAAGTAAATACCGAATAAATTTACGTATATTTTCATAAATATTACGACCTTCTTGTATAGCCGATTTTATCGTAGCAAAGTTATCATCTAATAATACGAGCGCCGATGCCTCTTTGGCTACATCTGTTCCACTTAGTCCCATACTAATACCAATATCACTCGCTTTAATTGCTGGCGCGTCGTTAACACCATCTCCAGTCATTGCAACCACATGGCCCTTTTTCTGAAAAGCTTTTACAATCTTCAACTTATGCTCTGGTGTTACTCGGGCAAACACGTATACTTCTTCAATCACTTCGCTTAATTGATCTTCATTCATTTTACTTATTTGATGCCCTTCCAGTACTTTTCCGTTAGCTGGGATCAAATCTAATTGTTTGGCAATTGCGTGTGCTGTTTTTGCATGATCACCTGTAATCATGACGGTTTTAATACCGGCTTGTTTACATTCAGCAATTGCTTGTTTTACTTCTTTTCTCGGTGGATCAATGATCCCGTATAGACCAATAAATGTCATATCCTTTTCTAATAATACATCTTCTAACACTTGATCAGGTCTAATCGATTTGATACAAACCGCAATCGTTCGCAATGCTTGTCCAGCCATTTGATTGATTGCTTGGTCAATTTTATTTTGATCTTTCGCGCGTATTGCTCTTTTGGAATCTTGCTCTTGTATAAATGTTGTACGAGACATGAGTACATCAGGTGCACCCTTTGTAATTACATACCGATTACTTTTCTCGTCTTCAACAACTACGGTCATCCGCTTTCTGTCCGAATCAAATGGGATTTCATGTACTATCTTAAAACGGTCGGTCTCTTCTATCGTTATATTTGCTTTCCGAGCTGCAACGAGCAATGCGCCTTCGGTTGGATCACCATCTATTTCCCACTTGCCTTTTTTACGGTTCAAGCTCGAGTGATTACATAATGCACCATACAACAATAACTTATTTAAGCTTGGATCTGCCACTTCTTTTTTATTTTGCATAAATGAGCCAGTAGTATCGTAGCCTTCGCCTGTTACAAAAAAAGCTTCATGATTTAAATAAATCTCCTTGACCGTCATTTGATTTTCTGTCATCGTTCCGGTCTTGTCAGAGCAGATGACAGAAGCACTACCTAGCGTCTCAACCGCAGATAATTTTCTTACAATTGCTTTTTTCTTAATCATTCGCTGCACACCAAGTGATAACGCGACCGTAACAATCGCCGGTAATCCTTCTGGTATCGCTGCAACCGCTAAGGAAACACCTGCAAGAAACATAGAATAAAGTGGATGTCCTTGTACAACACCAATAACTACTACAAATGCAGTTAAAATTAAAGCAATAACGATTAATATTTTACCTAATTGTGCAAGTCTTCTTTCTAAAGGAGTTGCTACCTGTTCAGTATTCACGAGCAGCTCAGCTATTTGACCCATTGCCGTTTTCATTCCGGTTCCGACGACTATACCTGTTCCACTACCTCTAGTAACAAGCGTCCCCATAAATGCCATGTTCTTTTGGTCTTGTGCCTCAAGATCTTGATGTTGCATTGTATAGGCATATTTATCCGCTGGTAATGACTCACCTGTAAGGGCAGACTCTTCAATTTCCAAACTGCTTGAGTGAATGATGCGAATATCTGCTGATACCCGGTCACCACTTGTTACTTTTATTACGTCACCAACAACAAGATTTGCTGAAGGGATTTTCACCCAATGACCATCTCGTCGCACACTTGCCATTGGTGCCGAAAGTTCTTTTAGTTTTGATAATGATTTTTCTGCTTTTTGTTCTTGAAAGAAGCCAATTAAGCCATTTACCATCACAATAATCATGATCGCAATTGCATCAACATACTCACCTAATAATCCAGATAAGAGTGTTGCCGCAAGTAATACTAATACCATAAAATCCTGGAATTGCTTTAAGAACACAAGCAAGAGCGGTGTTTTCTTGCCGTCATTAAGTACATTAGCTCCGAATTGCTCTAGCCTCTTTTCAGCATCTTCTGAAGACAGCCCATTATCTTTACTTACATTTAATTTTCCCTCTATATCTTCTGCGTCCAATTGGTACCATTTCACATAGCATTCCTCCATGTTATGATTGCGTCTGTTGTATATGTATTCATACTTGTCCCAAAAAATGCTATAATAATTACTTGGTACACGGAGGAACTATACCGGTACACTTCTACTACAACGAGGTGATTCCCCATGGCGTTCGATGGAATAGTTACGCGAGCGATTACACATGAACTAAAATCTACTTTAACCTCTGGTAGATTAATGAAAATATATCAACCAACGGAATTAGAACTTATTTTCACAATCAGAAGTCAAGGGAAAAATCATACACTCCTCTTGTCTGCACACCCTAGCTATGCACGCTTTCACTTAACAAATGACAGTTATCAAAATCCAAAAGAACCACCAATGCTTTGTATGCTGTTGCGGAAACATCTGGTCGGTAATTTTGTTGAGGACATTGTGCAATATGAAAATGAACGGGTCGTATCCTTTCATTTTCGTGGTAAAAATGAAATTGGTGATGTCACACAAAAAACGTTGATTATAGAAGTAATGGGTAAACATAGTAATATATTGCTGGTTGATAAAGAAAAAGGTCATATCTTAGACAGTATTAAACATGTTTCACCAGCACAAAATCGTTACCGTACCCTACTGCCAGGACATCAGTACAAACTACCACCAAGTCAAGATAAGCTTAATCCTTTAACGATTGATGAAGAAACCTTTGTGAAAAAACTAGATTTTAATTCAGGAAAGTTAGATAAGCAGATCTTAAGTACGTATATGGGCTTTTCACCGGTAATTGCAAAAGAAATTACTTATCGTGCCAACTTAGGGACGATAGAAACGTATAAATCGGTTTTTCGTGACATCCAGTCAAAGCTAATTAACCATGAATATGAACCAAATCACATTAAACTTGAACAAAAGGATGATTTCTACGTATTACCTTTATCGTTTGCTTCTGAACAGATAAATACTTTTCCTACTGTAAGTGCGATGCTCGATGATTATTATTCTGGTAAAGCAGAACGAGATCGTGTGAAGCAACAAGCTGGAGATTTGATGCGTTTTCTTAAAAATGAGCTCGATAAAAATGTAAGAAAAATAAAAAAGCATAACCAAACGTTACAAAAAGCGGAAAAAGCAGAGCATTTTAAACATCTTGGAGAATTGTTAACTGCTTCACTACACACAGTTAAAAAAGGTGATAAAACGGCTAGTATAGTTGACTACTATGATCCGCCCCAGAAACAAATTTCAATTGAGTTAAATCCGAATAAAACACCGAGTGAAAATGCACAAAGTTACTTTAAAACGTATAATAAATTGAAAAAATCAAAACAAATGGTACAAAATGAGATGGTTAAAGCAGACCAAGAAATCACGTATTTAGAAGAATTAATCCAGCACATTGCAGAAGCCCGAGAACAAGATATTGAAGAAATCAGAGAAGAGTTACGCGAGCAAGGTTATATAAAAACTAAAGCGAAGCATAAAAAGAAGAAAAATAAACCACATACACCGGACCCAGAACAATTTTACGCAAGTGATGGTACATTGATCTTAGTTGGGAAAAATAATAAGCAAAATGAATATTTAACGACTAAGCTCGCTGCAAAGGACGACATTTGGCTGCATACGAAGGACATTCCTGGATCGCACGTTGTGATTCGTGATAAAAATCCAAGTGAGCAAACATTGCTCGAAGCCGCTAATTTGGCAGCGAGTTATAGTAAATCAAAAAACTCAGCCTCTGTACCTGTCGACTATACTTTAATACGACATGTTAAAAAGCCAAACGGTGCTAAACCTGGTTACGTAACCTATGATAATCAAAAATCATTATTCGTCACACCAGATTTGGCTCTTATTGAAAAACTAAGACAAAAGCCTGAATCAACTCTATAAAGATAGGAAGCAAGTATAAAGCAGTATACTTGCTTCTTTTTTATTTGCGATTTAAGATTATTTTCAATGAAGTGATCCATTAAATCCACCGAAATAGAGAGGAAGAAAAGTTATGCACTTATTAGAACCTTTTCAACTTAAAGATTTGCAGCTAAAAAATCGAATTGTTATGCCACCGATGTGTCAATATTCTGTTGCCACTAAGGACGGAATCCCAAATGACTGGCATTTTACCCACTATACGAGCAGAGCAATTGGTGGTACTGGCTTCATCATTATAGAAATGACCGATGTTGAACCAGATGGTCGTATTACTGATTTTGACCTTGGCATTTGGTCTGATCAACATATACCGGCCTTTGAAAGAATTATAAAAAGTTGTCAAAGCTACGGTGCAAAAGTCGCCATTCAAATTGCGCATGCAGGGAGAAAAGCACAAGATGCCGATCAACCTGTGTCAAGCTCAGATATTGCTTTTTCCGATACATTTAAAAAACCTCACGCTCTTACGACAGAAGAAGTTTACGACATGATTGATAAGTTCGAAGCCGCTTTTAAAAGAGCTGTAGAAGCTGGTGTCGATGCCATCGAAATTCACGGTGCACATGGCTATCTAATCCACCAATTCCAATCAGAACTTACCAATCAGAGAACTGATGAATTTGGAAAAGATAAAAGTCTTTTTGGGGTTGAGATTATTAAACGTGCACGTAAAGTAATGCCTGATTCGATGCCACTTATAATGCGTATCTCTGCAGTAGAATTCGATCCGAACGGTTATGATTTGAGTTATGGAATCGAACTAGCTAAAAAGTATAAACAAGCAGGAATCGATATGTTACACGTCTCGTCTGGCGGCGAAAGTACGAACGGTCCCACGTTTGCTGGACCTGGCTACCAAGTCGAATATGCAAAAGAAATGAAGCAAGCATTGGGTATTCCAGCCATTGCTGTTGGTAGAATTGAAGATCCTATGTTGGCTGAACAAGTGATAAAAGAAGAAAAAGCTGATCTTATTGCGGTAGGCAGAGGCATGCTAAGTAATCCTTACTGGGCTAGTGCAGCATCGATCGCTCTAGGTAGCGAACCTTTAACACCACAGCCATATTCGCGTGCTTATCGGTTATAATTTCATAATTGAAGTGAATTCCGGCGTAACGTAGTGCTCGTGATTTCCGCTTCAGGTAGTCGCTTTTCGCTAGTTTAAAGCGTTTTTCTATAAACCGGCACGGCTTCAGCTAACTTAGAAGCAAAATGCGCTACTGAGTGGATCTTCAGCTCGCGCTGTCCCGCAGGAGTCGACTACCTAGAGCTCCAATCACCCGATTTAAAGAGAAATCCCGTTAGCAGCGGAGGAAATCCACTTCGACTCCTGCGGGAATAGTGGCCTAAGTGAGACCCCGCAGCGCGAAAGCGCGAGGAGGCTCACTAGCCCCCCCGCGGAAAGCGAAGTGGATTTCCGGAGCGGGTTAACCACTCTCCAAGTTACGACGCATACTAGCTACTTAGCGCAAGCAACAATTTTCAGAAAAATAATTTGAATTTAAAAGGAATCTGTCCTTGTTTGTCGAATATATCACAAAGATATAGATATTATTTGACAAATTAGGAGGAATTATCATGTTTAAGAAGAAATTGCTTGTTTTATTGTCGGTTTTAACCTTTGTATTCATCCTTGCTCCAACGGTAAGTGCTGCAGAAGTAGATGACGATTGTGGTTGTCATGATGGTGTACGTGATGTTACTGGTGCGGAGAAAAACAAAATTGTTTCTAATTTACTGAAGAGTGATGAATGGAAGGCAATGAAGAAGGATGTTAAAGCGTTAGGTTATAAATGGAATGGTGTTAGTGGTATTGAAGTTCAGGAGCAATATGACCAATATTTAGTGGTCATCCCATTTTTAACTAATGATCGTTCAGAGGTTCATTATTTGCCTTACATGAATGGTCAATTCCTTGCTCCTTTTCCAGTACCCGTTCCATTTTAATAATCTTTACCAAAAAAACACACCAGACTGGTGTGTTTTTTGTTTCGTTATTATTTATCGCTTGTAAACAATTGATCCCGCCATGCAATCAACTGCACTTTCTCATCACTTGTAATCGTTTCGACCTTCTCTAACTCGCTTACCAATATATCAAAACTAGTAATGGTGTGAAGCGCAATTTCTTCCGTAGCAAATTGGTCAGTTGCTTTCTGTAGTCCATACGTAAAGATAGCTAAAACACCAAGTACTTCTGCACCAACTTCTTGTACGGCTTTTGCTGCTTGTATAGAAGAACCTCCTGTTGAAATTAGATCTTCAATTACAACTACCTTTTGTCCTTCTGTTATTCTACCTTCAATTTGATTGCCTTTACCGTGCCCTTTTGGTTTGGAACGAACGTACGCCATAGGCAGACCTAGCTTGTCTGCAACCCAGGCAGCGTGCGGAATACCTGCTGTTGCACAACCTGCGATCACATCAGGTTTCTCGTCTAACGCTTCAATCATTTCAACAAATGCTTCGGCAATTTTATTGCGAATCGCTGGGTAAGAAAGTGTAAGGCGATTATCACAATAAATTGGTGACTTTATCCCTGAAGTCCACGTAAAAGGATCATTTGGTTTGATTTGTACTGCTTCAATTTCGTATAAGCCATTGGCTATTTCATGCTTTAGAGACATACGTCCACTCCTCTATCACTTGGTTATATGCTTGATGTGGATCAGGTGATTGTGTCACACTTCTTCCAATTACAATTGCGTCTGTGCCTTTTTGTCGTGCAAGTTTAGGTGTAGCAATCCGCTTTTGATCATTAGTAGCGGAATCGTCAAGACGGATTCCAGGAGTTACAGTAAGAAAATCATCACCACAAACCTCTTTAATCATCGGTACTTCGTGAACAGAACAAACGACTCCATCTGCACCACTCTGCTTTGATAGATATGCAAGTTGTTTTACTGTTTGATCGACAGTGGCCTGAATATTTAATTGTTGTTGCAATATCGTTTCGTCCATAGAGGTTAATACTGTTACAGCTATTAATTTGGTTGATTCTCCTGGTAGTGCACCCTCCATTAGTCCTTGTTTGGCAGCAGAAATCATATCGCTACCACCTAGTGCATGGACATTAATGATATCTACTCCGAGCTTCGCGATGTTTCGCATTGCTCTACGCACGGTTGTTGGAATATCATGTAGCTTTAAATCCAAAAATATCGGATGATTTTGCATTTTTAATTGCTCAATCACTTTAGGGCCTTCTTTATAAAAAAGTTCCATACCTACTTTTACTGGTACGCCATGTAAATCATGTGCTTCCAAGAACTCAGCTGCTTCTTTCCAAGTTGGAAAATCAAGTGCGAGATAAATTGGCTGTTTCATGTTCATGCCCCTTTCCGATAGCGTCCTCAACTGAAGAGAAACCATAATTGTGTAACACATCAGGTAATGCTTGGATAATTTCTGGGCAAATGAACGGATTATGGAAATTAGCCGTTCCAACAGCAACAGCACTTGCCCCAGCTAATAAAAATTCCAGCACATCTTCCGCTGACATAACTCCACCCATGCCAATAATCGGAATCGACACGTGCTTATATACATCATAAATCATCCGAATCGCAACTGGCTTAATGGCAGGTCCTGATAAGCCACCTGTTTTATTAGCAAGTAATGGTCTTTTAGAAGATAAGTTAATTTGCATACCAGTTAGTGTGTTAATCATTGAAAGTCCGTCAGCACCTGCCTGCTCAACAGCCTTAGCCATTGCTACGATGTCCGAGACGTTTGGAGATAGCTTAACATAGACTGGTACCCCACTTACTTGTTTGACCCGATGCGTAACCTCACTTGCTAAATCGGGATCTGTTCCAAATTGAATCCCGCCTTCTTTAACATTTGGGCAAGAAATATTTAATTCTATTGCTTGCACTGCAGATGCATGGCTAATCCGCTTTGTCACTTCGACATATTCTTCGACCGTACTACCAGCAACATTCGCAATGATTGGAGTATGATAATTTTCTAAAAAAGGTAATTCGGTATTAATGATTGCATCTACACCAGGGTTTTGTAAGCCAATTGCATTGAGCATCCCTGCGTGTGTCTCTGCTACTCTTGGCGTTTGGTTACCGTACCTTGATTGTAATGTGGCAGCTTTTATAATGATGGCACCAAGCTGATTCAAATCATATACATCGCTAAATTCACGGCCAAATCCAAAACATCCGGATGCAGGTATTATTGGATTTTTTAAGTTTAGTCCAGGTAAATTGGTTGTTAGAGTTGTCATGAGAGCACCACCTCATTTGCCTTAAAAACAGGACCATCTTTACAAATCTTTTTGAATCCTGGTTCTGTTGTTGATGGCACAACGCATGCATAACATGCACCGATCCCGCAACCCATACGCTGTTCAATAGAAATATAGCCATGATAGTCTTGTAATTTATGAGATACTGCTTTTAGCATTCCTGTCGGTCCACAGGAAAAGAAATAATCAAAATCGATAGCTTGTTCATCAATAACGTTTGTAACATATCCTTTATGTCCATAACTACCGTCATCTGTAACAACATGGACGGTTCCTATTTCTTTAAATTGTTGCTCATAAAACACATGGTCCTTCGATTGGAATCCAATCACAGCGGTAACTTCGACACCTTGTTCTTTTAGTTTTTTTGCAAGGAAATACAGCGGGGGCACACCAATTCCCCCACCAATGAGTAATGCTTTATTAAGTGCTAAACTTTCAATTGGATAGCTCGTTCCACATGGTACAAGGGCATCTATTTCTTGCCCTATACCACGTTTCTGAAGTGCATCAGTTCCTGAACCAATAACTTTAAAGATAATCGTTATGGATGCTTCTTGAAGATTAACATCTGCAATCGATATTGGTCGTCTAAGCAAGTGACCATAGCCTTCACTGACATTTATGTGAAGGAATTGACCCGGCTGAGCGATACGTGCAACTGCAGGGTCAATGCTTAGCTTCATTTCAATGGTATCTTTTGCAATAGTCGCTTTACTTACTATGGTCATCAGTTGCTTGGTCATCATAGTACAACAGCCTCTCTTTCCACGACAGGTCTTGCACTGAATGTCGTAGAATCAATCACATTTAAAATGGCTTCGGCAGTATCTAGACTCGTTAAACAGGCAATCCCATGCTCAACAGCTTCGCGTCGGATTCTAAATCCGTCCGAACGTGGTTGTTTTCCAGATGTGATCGTATTAATAACAAACTGTACATCACCATCTTCAATAACCGACAATACCGTCGTACCTTCATCACCGATTTTACCGACTTGCTTAACCGGTATACCAAATTCTTGCACGTGTGTAGCTGTACCTTCAGTCGCATATAATTGAAAGCCAAGTTGATGAAATCTTTTTGCGATTTCAAGTGTTTCTTGTTTATCTTTATCTGCAACCGTTAGTAGCACAGCACCTTCTTGTGGTACTTTAAGTCCGGAAGCAACTAACCCTTTATACAGTGCTTTTTCTAATGTGCGATCTCGACCAATTGCTTCGCCAGTTGATTTCATCTCAGGTCCAAGTATCGTGTCAACACTGCGTAATTTTTCAAAAGAGAATACCGGTACTTTTACAGATACGGTTTCAGGCTCTGGTAGCAAGCCTTCTACATAACCCATTGAGCTCAACGATTCTCCAATAATACATCTAGTAGCAATATTAGCCATGGTGACACCGGTAATTTTGCTTAGGAACGGAATCGTTCTACTTGCTCTTGGGTTTACTTCTAATACATAAACATCGTTTTTGTGAATAACGAATTGGATGTTTATTAAACCTTTTACTTGAAGACGAGACGCAATTTTAAGGGTCGCATCAATACAACTTTGTTTTGCTTCTTTGCTAATCCGTTGGGTTGGATAAACGGCAATAGAGTCACCCGAATGGACGCCAGCACGCTCAATGTGCTCCATAATTCCTGGAATAATAGTTGTTTCACCGTCACTAATTGCGTCAACTTCTACTTCAATTCCTGTTAAATATTTATCAATCAAGACCGGGTGTTTATGTTTAATGTGCGTTGTCTTTTGTAAATAACTGTTTAACTCATCATCACTATAAACGATTTCCATCTGACTGCCACCGATTACGTAGGAAGGACGTACTAACACGGGATAGCCAATCTCATTTGCAGCATCCAATGCTTGATCTAATTTACGTACGCTTTTTCCTTTTGGCTGTGGAATGTCTAATTGTCCTAGTAGTTGCTCAAATTTATCGCGATTCTCTGCTGTATCAATTGCTTCTAGAGACGTACCGAGAATGCTAACACCTCTGCGCTCCAAACCTTCCGCTAGATTGATTGCCGTTTGACCACCAAATTGCACAATCACACCGATTGGCTTTTCTAATTCCACAACATGCATAACATCTTCTAGTGTTAAAGGTTCAAAATATAACTTGTCGGATACGCTAAAATCAGTAGATACCGTTTCTGGGTTACTATTCATTATGATCGCTTCATATCCTGCTTCTTTTAAAGCCAACACCGAATGCACTGTTGCATAGTCAAATTCAATTCCTTGTCCAATTCGAATTGGACCAGAACCGATAACAATAACCTTTTTGCGGTCAGAAGGTATTGATTCATTTTCTTCCTCATAGGAGCTGTAAAAATAAGGTGTTTCTGACTCGAATTCAGCTGCACACGTATCAACCATTTTATAAACAGGACGAATGTTGTGATCCATCCGAAGCTGATACACTTCGTCAATATCTTTGTTCCAGAGACGCGCGATATGGCTATCAGAAAAACCAGTTTGCTTTGCCTGCTTTAATATTTCTAGCGATTGATTTTCAATTAAATCTGCTTCTAAACGAATTATTTTGCTTAGTTTCATTAAGAAAAAACGATCGATTTTTGTAAGCTCGAATATTTCATCTATACTTAACCCACGTCGTAACGCTTCTGCTAGTACGTAAATGCGTTCATGATCAGGTTTTGCTAATCTTTCCTTTAACTCATCTACCGGTGTATCTACTAAATTTGCTAACCAGTAGTCATCTCCGTGGACATCTAACGAGCGGATCCCTTTTAACAATGATTCTTCAAACGTTCTACCGATGGCCATTACTTCACCAGTTGCTTTCATTTGTGTCCCTAATGTAGGATTACCGGATGTGAACTTGTCAAACGGAAACCTTGGTAGTTTTGTTACAACATAGTCTAATGCTGGTTCATAACATGCATATGTTTGACCAGTGATAGGATTAATGATTTCATCCAATGTCATGCCGACTGCAATTTTAGCTGCGATTTTAGCAATCGGATAACCAGTTGCTTTTGATGCTAGAGCTGATGAACGACTAACCCTTGGATTTACTTCGATAATGTAATATTGGAAGCTGTCAGGATCTAACGCAAGCTGCACATTACAGCCACCTTCTATTTTTAGTGCACGGATAATTTTCAATGATGCATTTCTTAACATTTGGTACTCTCTATCACTTAGTGTTTGTGATGGAGCTGCTACAATCGAATCACCTGTGTGTATGCCGACAGGATCAATATTTTCCATATTACACACTACAATCGCTTGGTCATTTTTGTCTCTCATAACCTCGTACTCTATTTCTTTAAAGCCAGCAATATTTTTCTCAATTAAACATTGATTAACAGGTGACAATGACAAACCACTACGTGTTATTTCGCGAAGCTGTGTCTCGTTATAACACATGCCACCACCAGTACCGCCAAGTGTATAGGCAGGTCTTACGATTAATGGAAATCCAATTTCTTCGGAAAATTGACAAGCAGCATCGACCGTCGTTACGATCATACTGTCAGGGACAGGTTCATTTAGCTCGTTCATAAGCGTACGGAATTTTTCTCTGTCTTCTGCTTGTTGAATAGCGTCGAGCGATGTACCTAATAACTCTGTACCATATTGTTCAAGGATACCAGTTGCTTCTAATGCGACTGCTAAGTTTAATCCTGTTTGACCACCTAGCGTTGGTAAAATCGCATCTGGTTGTTCCTTGCGAATTATTTTACTTAAAAATTCCACATTTAATGGCTCCATGTAGACCGTATCCGCTACGGTATTATCAGTCATAATCGTAGCAGGGTTAGAGTTAGCAAGGATTACCGTATAACCTTCTTCTTTTAATGATTGGCAAGCTTGTGTACCAGAATAGTCAAACTCTGCCGCTTGGCCGATTACAATTGGGCCGGAACCGATCACGAGTATTTTGTTTATATCTTTACGCTTTGGCATGAGGCATCCTCCTTGATGGTAGACTTAGAAAAAGCAATTTTACTTAAAAATTGGTCGAATAGTTGATTCGTATCTTCTGGTCCTGGTGAGCTTTCGGGATGATACTGTACAGAAAATGCTGGATAGGTTTTATGTTCAATGCCTTCAACTGTGCCGTCGTTTAAGGCGATTTGTGTCAATTTTAGGTCTGTCTGTTCTAATGATGCTAGCTTTACAGCATAGCCGTGGTTTTGTGACGTCATGTATGTTTTATTTAAAATTAAATCTTTCACCGGGTGATTGGAACCGCGATGTCCGAATTTCATCTTTTCTGTATCTGCACCACTTGCTAATGCTAGCAATTGATGCCCTAAACAAATACCGAATATTGGTACATGCGCCATGATTTCTCTGATCATTTCGATCGTTTCTGGCACATGCTTTGGATCCCCAGGTCCGTTTGTTAGCATAATACCATCTGGTTTTAAGCGTAATATTTTGTCAGCAGAATAGTGATAAGGCACGACGGTAACATGACAATGTCGCTTCGTTAATTCACGTAAAATGCCGTGCTTCATTCCTAAATCTACTAAAACGATTCGGTAGCCTCTACCAGGAACAACATAAGGTTTTACAGTGGAAACACGGTCAACTTGATCGATTATCACTGGTGTTTCCTCTAGTAATCTTCTATTTTCACTTTCATCACTTTCAACAGCAGTTATTATCCCTCTCATCGTGCCATGTTTACGGATAATTTTTGTCAGCCTTCTCGTGTCGATTCCAGCAATTCCAGGAATGTTGTTAGCTGACAAATAGGAATCAAGACTTTCTTCACTGCGATAATTAGACGGATAGTCACATACCTCTTTTACGATTAAACCGTGAATGGATGGGTTTATTGTTTCAAAATCATCTCGGTTCACGCCATAGTTACCGATTAATGGATACGTCATAGTAACGATTTGCCCGCAATAAGACGGGTCAGATAGGATCTCCTGGTAACCTGTCATTCCTGTGTTAAATACTACCTCTCCCACGCTAGCTTCTTTGCTTCCAAATGCTTCACCTGTAAATGTAGTGCCATCTTCAAGCACGAGTTGTCGTTTTTCCATATGCTGTTGCCTCCTCAAAGACGATTTGTCCTGCTACGATTGTCATTACTGGTCGGCCAGTTACTTCCCAACCATGAAACGGTGTATTTTTTCCTTTTGAAAGAAACGTTTGTTTGTCAATTTGATACGTTTCATCTAAATTAAGTAACGTTAAATCTGCTGCTGCCCCCTGCTTAATTTCGCCGTATGGCAGATTAAAGACTTTTGCTGGTTTAATAGTTAACCAGTCAATCAACTGTGTTAATGTGATTTTTCCTGTCTCAACAAGATGCGTATTTAATAATCCAAAGGCGGTTTCTAGCCCTACAATTCCAAACGGCGCAAGTAATAATCCTTGTTGCTTTTCATCTTCGGTATGTGGTGCATGGTCGGTTGCGATAAAATCAATGGTTCCGTCTAACAAGCCGTCCAATAATGCTTGTTGATCTTCTTTCGCACGCAACGGTGGGTTCATTTTATAATTACCGTCTTCTGAAACAACCGCTTCTTCATTTAGCAATAAGTGGTGTGGTGTTACTTCTGCAGTAACATAAATTCCCGCTCGCTTTGCATCTCGTATCACACGAACTGATTCTTTCGTACTTACGTGACAAACATGATAGTGACAGCCAGTTGCTTCTGCTAACAGTACGTCTCTAGCAATTTGCACGGATTCACAAATCGATGGAATTCCTGGTACAGCTAGCTTTTGACTAGATTCTCCTTCATGAATAACACCTTTATGAATTAATGTATTTTCTTCACAATGCGCAACGATTGTTGTATTAAGTGATGCTGCCAGTTGCATGGCACGAAGCATTTGGTCCGCAGACTGAACGCCAACACCATCATCGGTAAATGCAAAGGCACCCATTTCTTTTAAAACTTTCATGTCCGTGAGTGTGTCCCCTAGCTGACGTTCCGTTATCGAAGCATAAGGTAATACGCGCACATGCGCTGTTTCCTTAATTTTGTTAAGTACTTTGGATAAGTTTTCTATGTTATCAGGGACCGGTCTTGTATTGGGCATCGAACAGATGGTTGTATAGCCACCTCGTGCTGCCGATTTTGTACCAGTTTCAATCGTTTCCTTTGCTTCTCCACCTGGTTCTCTTAAATGCACATGAACATCTACAAACCCTGGTGATAGTAGATTACCCTTGCAATCTATGATTTTAGCACCTTCTGTATCTATTGTTGCTGTTTCACTCACTTGCTCAATGATTCCGTCTTTTATGGAAATATCACATAAAATCGACTTGTTATCTGCTAGCAACTTCGCGTTCGTTAAAACTGTTCGCATTCATAATCCCTCCGTCTTCTAATAAGCGCTTTATGATCGCCATTCTTACTGACACACCATTTGACATTTGTTTAAAAATTCGAGATCTATTACATTCAACAAGCCTATCATCTATTTCTACGCCTCGATTAACCGGTGCAGGATGCATAATAATCGCTCCAGGCTTCATATTTTTCTCTCGTGCTTGTGTCAATCCGTATTGTTCTAGGTAGGTTTGGTTGGTTAATTGTTCGTTGCCTGTGTGTCGTTCATGTTGAATTCTAAGTAGCATCACCACGTCACTTGTTTCGACTGCATCATCAATACTTACATATGGGTATTCCAATGTATCATCCTGCCAGTCTGGTTTCGATGATAATACGACTTCTGCTCCTAATGTACGAAGCGCGTAGGCATTCGACCTTGCGACACGGCTATGCTTGATATCTCCTACAATCGCTACCTTTACCCCTTTGAACTTACCGAACTCTTGGTAAATTGTAAGTAAGTCAAGTAATGATTGAGTTGGATGCTCACCAGTCCCATCTCCTGCATTGATTACAGGAATCGATAGTTTCTCAGCTAACTGTGTACATATGTTTGTTTCCGGATGTCTGATAACGATCAGAGAGGCGCCTATGGATTCAAATGTTTTTGCAGTGTCGTATACACTTTCACCCTTGGTAATGCTTGATGATTCACTAGCAAAATCTAACACATCCATGCCAAGTCTACGTTCAGCAACAGTAAAGCTCATTTTCGTTCGTGTACTAGGCTCAAAAAATAAGTTTGCAACGAACAATTGCTCACTAAACGGTTGTAATCCTTGACTACTAATCTCGTCTGCAAGTTTAATTAACTGCAATAACTCATGCTCTGACAAGTTTTTCATTGACACAAAATGCTTCATGCTAGTTCCTCCCTAGATAAAGGACTGCTCGCGCCATCAATGGTCTTGAACAGTCCTCTTGTTTTTACTAAGCTTCTGTATTATTTATTTCTTCATCCGTTTCAAACATATTTCCATTACCAAATCCTGATTCTTTTCCTGGCAAGATTAAATTTAAGACAATTCCGATTATAGTAGCTAAAGCCATACCAGCGATTTCAATATTTACGTCACCAATATCAAATTTAATCATTGCCCCACCAATTCCAATAACTAAGATCACAGAGGACACCATTAAGTTACGTTTATCCCCAAGGTCCACTTGATTATCAATTAACATTCTTAATCCACTAGAAGCGATAATACCGAATAATAAAATCGATACGCCACCCATAACAGCAGGTGGAATCGAAGCAATAAGTTCGGTAATGATTCCGATAAATCCGAACAAGATTGCGAACACTGCAGCCCCACCTATAACGAAGACACTAAACACACGCGTAATCGCTAGTACACCAATGTTTTCACCATACGTTGTATTCGGTGGTCCACCTAACACAGAGGCAATGATCGTAGCGACACCATCGCCAAGAATCGAGCGATGTAAGCCAGGATTTTTAATAAAGTTACGACCTGCTACTTTCGATAAAACCATTTGGTCACCAATATGCTCAGCAATTGTTACGATTGCCACAGGCATCATAATCGCAGCAATATTCCAGCTTAGCACGTCAAATGGGGAGTAATGTACAAACGGGATAACAAAGTCTGGAACTATGAAGATCGCCCCGAAAAACTCACCAACTGAACCGGCGCTTACAATTTGATTCCAAGCTGCACTAACACCTGATGTATCTACAATTCCCGCAAACAGACTAATAATATATCCACCGACAATACCGATTAGTATTGGAATAAGTCCAAAAAATCCTTTAAAGAACAGTGATCCTATCAATGTGATTGCCAATGTTAGTAAAGCAACCGTAAAGTGTTTCCCACTATAAGCTCCATCATAATTCATCGCCATATCAACTGCTGTTGGTGCAAGCCCTAAACCAATCACAATAATGACTGGCCCAACTACAACAGGAGGTAATATTTTCATTAACCAGTTCAGGCCAAATGCAGCAATAAGTAGTGCGAGTACACCATATACTAAGCCTGCAAGAAAACTACCTACCATTGCTCCAGGAATACCACTTTCCTGACTGAGCATCGCCATTTGCACTGGATAAATAAAAGCAAAGCTTGAACCGAGATATGCAGGGATTTTTCCTCTCGTTATCAAAAGATAAGCCAATGTACCTGCACCACTTGATACGAGTGCCACCGCTGGAGGTAAATCTGTTAAAGCAGGTACCAAAATCGTTGCGCCAAACATTGCGAATAAGTGCTGAATACTAAAAATAATCCATTTAGAAAGTTTAGGTACTTCATTTACGTCCATTACCATATTTTTTGCTGCCATAAGTGTTTCCTCCTAAGTTTCTAATAGAAAAGCGCAGGCGCCTTGCTCACCCCCGACAAGCTTAAGACAATCGTCGACGTGGCGGTCTTTGCCACATAGAGGATTGGCTTAAGACCTCGAGGGGGTAGGTGCCGGAGCTAGACATCTTCGAATTTTTTATACTTTCCTATCCCATAAAAAATGCCTCCTTGCATGGCTGCAAAGAGGCATACGTGTTTTTGTTTTGGACACACGTATATCTTAGCAACCTTGCAAGCCTCTCTGGACCTACTTAAAGGTTGTTACTTTTCATATATACTTACTTGATCTTGTTCGTCCGTTTCGCCTAATTCGACGACAATCATTTCTTCCTGCGAAGTTGGGATGTTCTTCCCAATATAATCTGCACGAATAGGTAATTCTCTGTGACCCCGGTCTACTAAAACGGCGAGTTGTATTTGTGAAGGTCTACCTTGATCAACGATTGCATCCATTGCGGCACGAACCGTTCTACCAGTAAATAAAACATCATCAACAAGAATAATATTTTTACCGGAAATTCTATCGTTAATTCGAGCCTCTTGTAGCTTAGGTTCATTGCTAGAGGTTGCATGGCTCAAATCATCTCGGTATAACGTTATGTCTAACTCACCTATTGGCACTTCTACACCTTCAATATCGGCAATCTTTTCACGCAAACGCTTCGCAATTGGAATACCGCGTGTTTTAATGCCGACGAGCATTAACCCATCAACGCCTTTATTTTTTTCCAATATTTCATGTGCAATTCTAGTCAGTGCCCGCTTGATTGCAGAAGCGTCAAGCACAGTAGCTTTTTTATTCATTTCTACAACTCCTAAACATTAGAAAAGCGCAGAGCGCCCGCTTAGAAACGTAGCGACTGGAGCGAATCGACTAAGATAAAGGAATCATGCCCCCGCATAGGGGGTATGTCGACTTTGGACGACAAGTCCGCTTTTAGTCGACTTTCCATAAAACCTGAATCAATGATGACTTATCGTAGGGCGATTCGTGAAGTCGCCTAGTTTCTGGCGCTCGGAGCTAGACATCTTCGGTAATTTTTTATACATTGTAAACATTAAAAAATCCTCTTTTTCCGCGTGAGGAAAAAGAGGATTGGACATACGTCTACCATGTAAATGATCCGCAACCTTGTCAGCCTCACGGGACTGCACTTAAAGGACTATTAAATTCTATAACAATTATTCCAAAGTTTACGCTATCTGTCAACTCATTTTTGTTAAATCGTTAAGTGCATCTGCAAAAACTTTTGGTGGGTCTGCTTGAAAGCTTAGCCACTCACTTGTTTGTGGATGTTCAAAGCCTAATACTGATGCATGTAGAGCTTGTCCGTCTAATTCTAGTGTCTTTCTTGGACCGTACTTAGGATCGCCCGCTAACGGATGACCAATGTACTGCATATGAACACGAATTTGGTGTGTTCTGCCTGTTTCTAATTTACATTCTATAAAGGTAAAGTTCTGGAACCGATCAATCACTTCAAAGTGGGTAACGGCATCCTTCCCGTCATCTACAACAGCCATTTTTTGCCTATCCTTAGGATCACGACCAATAGGAGCTTCAATCGTACCATATTCATGACTGATTTCGCCGTGGACAATTGCCATGTATTTTCTTTCTACATGCTTATCTTTTAGTTGCTCAGCAAGCGATATATGTGCCAGGTCATTTTTGGCTACGACTAACAAGCCACTTGTATCCTTATCAATTCGGTGAACAATACCTGGACGAAGCACCCCATTTATTCCGGATAAATCCTGACAATGATAAAGAAGCGCATTTACTAATGTGCCACTTGCATGTCCTGCTGATGGGTGGACAACCATCCCTCTAGGCTTATTCACAACTAATAAATCTTTATCCTCATAGACAATTTCCAATGGGATGTCTTCGGCTACTACATCAAGTTCTTTAACTTCAGGTATTTCCCAAGCAATATCATCACCTGCTTGGCATTTATAATTGTTTTTAATTGGCGATCCATTTACTGTTACATGGTCTTCTTTTATCCATGCCTGAATTTGCGACCTTGACGTATCTGTATCTACTTTAGATAATAGCTTATCAATTCTTAAGCCTTGTTCATCTTGCTCTACGGTATGACGATGCTCCGTCATGTATTTAATCTTCCTTTCTTTTTATCCTCATTAAATGTTGCAATCACTACGAGAATGACACCTATACATAGTGCGGAATCCGCTACATTGAAAATTGGAAAATCATAGTTTCCAATATACACATCGAGAAAATCAACAACATGCTTGCGGAATACTCGGTCGATAAAATTGCCGATTGCTCCACCAAGAATAAGTGCGAGTGACCAGCCCATTAACTTGCTGTCTTTTGCATAAGTTTTCATATAGTAGATCACAACACCAATAACAATAACTGTAATAACATAGAAAAAGCCCATTCTACCAGCTAGTATTCCCCATGCTGCACCAGTATTACGGTGCGATGTTATGTAAAATAAATTTTCAATGACAGGAATAGAATCTCCTAGTTCCATTGACTTTACAATCCACCATTTCGATAGTTGATCCAGAGCCACTACTATAATTGCAATTATATAATACACCTGTATTCCCCCGTTCTTTGAACATAACCAACCTATTTGATTTTATCACAAAAGTTAGCGTTAGAAAAAATTGTCGATAATTTTTTTCTAAAGGCTGTTTTCTAAAAGATTGTTGTTAGTGCGCAAAATAGCTAAACTCCGTCGTAACGTAGTGCTCGTGATTTCCGCTCCAGGCACCCGACGTAAGGAGCAATCCAGCTAACAGCGGAGGAAATGCCCTTCGACTCCTGCGGGACTAGCGGCGTAAGTGAGACCCCGCAGCGCGAAGGCGCGAGGAGGCTCACTAGCCCCCCGCGGAAAGCGAAGGGCATTTCCGGAGCAGGTCAAGCACTCGCCAAACTACCACGGAGTTTACTTCAAATATGACATAAAAAGCAACAAACTCTAAGAAAAGACCTTTCTAAAAAATTCAACTATCCCAAATCACATGAGATAGTTGAATAAAGTAGCTATTTATTCGACGTGAGCATAATGTTCTTTAACAACGTCCGCACATCGCGTACATAATTCAGGATAGTCCTTGTCTTCTCCGACTGTATCAGAAGAAATCCAACAACGTTCACATTTTTCACCAGTATGCTTTTCTACAGCAACATAAAGATAATCATATTCTTTCGCATTCGCTTTATCGCCTGTAAGCTCAACACTAGAAACAATTAATAATTGATTCAAATATTCAATACTTGATAACAATTCTTTTGTTTTTTCGTCTTTTGCTGTTAATTGGATACTCGCTTCTAACGATTTCCCAATAATTTTTTCACTTCTAGCTTCTTCCAAAGCTTTTAGGATATCATCACGTACATCCATGAAGTGTTCCCATTTTTCTAGAAGTGCTTCTCGCCCGGCAATTTCCTTTGGTTCTGGCATGTCGGTAAGTTGAGCACTTGACTCTTTAACACCAGGAACATAAGCCCATACTTCGTCTGCTGTATGAGAAAGAATTGGCGATAGAAGTTTAACTAATGACGTAACGATTTCATAATAAACTGTTTGAATACTACGTCTACGCTCGTGATCTGCTCCTTCAATGTAAACAACATCTTTCGCAAAATCCAAATAGAACGAGCTCAGTTCAATCGCACAGAAATTATGGATGCTATGATAAACTGTTGAGAAATCATAGCTATCATATGCATGACGCACTTTCTTAATTAATTCTTGAAGTTTTACTAGCATATAACGGTCAACCTCTTGGAGATTTTCTTCCGCAACTTGATTTTTGCTCGGATCAAAGTCGTGCAAGTTTCCAAGGATGAACCGGAACGTATTTCTAATTTTACGATAACCTTCAGAAGTTTGTTTAATAATATCATCCGAAATTCTTACATCAGCTTGATAATCAACAGAAGCTACCCATAATCGTAGGATATCTGCGCCATACTGTTTCATAATTTTCGAAGGGACAACAACGTTACCAACAGACTTACTCATTTTGCGACCTTTACCGTCTAACGCGAATCCATGACTAATGATTGATTTGTACGGTGATTTACCCGTAACTGCTACACCAGTAGAAATAGATGAATTGAACCAACCGCGGTATTGGTCTGAACCTTCTAAATACACATCAGCAGGTCTTTGTAACTCAGGACGACCTTCTAACACACCTTGATGTGAAGAACCTGAATCAAACCATACGTCCATAATGTCGGTTTCTTTCGTAAATTCACCATTAGGACTATGTTCAGAAGTGAATCCTTCTGGAAGTAAATCTTTTGCTTCCCATTCAAACCACACATTAGAACCATGCTCACGGAACAAATCAGATACATGTGCAATCGTCTCTTCTGTAATGATTGGCGTTCTGTCTTCCCCGTAGAATACAGGAATTGGTACGCCCCATGTACGCTGACGAGAGATACACCAGTCTTCGCGGTCTCTTACCATGTTATACAGTCGGGTCTCGCCCCACTCTGGATACCAGTTTACACGTTTGATTTCATTTAAGATATCATCTCTGAAATCTTTAATGGAAGCAAACCACTGATTAGTAGCACGGAAAATGGTAGGCTTTTTCGTTCTCCAATCGTGTGGGTATGAGTGAGTAATAAAGTCTAGTTTAAGCAAAGCGCCGACTTCTTCTAGTTTTTCACCGACTTGTTTGTTGGCAACGTCATAAAAGATTCCTTCAAAACCAGGTGCTTCATCCGTGAAATAACCTTTTTCATCGATTGGACATAATACATCCAAACCGTACTCTTTACCAACGAAAAAGTCATCTTCCCCGTGACCTGGAGCAGTGTGCACTAACCCCGTACCACTCTCTGTCGTTACATGATCACCTAAAATAACTAGTGAGTCACGATCATAGATTGGATGTTTTGCAACAACACGCTCTGCCTCTTTACCTTTGAATGTTTTTGTTACTTCTGGATTAGACCATTCTAGCTTTTCTGAAACAGCTTGTAACATATCATGCGCAATAATATATTTGACACCATCCACTTTTACTACAGCATATTCTAAATCTGGATGAAGGCTGATCGCTAAGTTTGCAGGAATCGTCCACGGTGTAGTAGTCCAGATGATAAACTTCTCATCTCCAGCTAATAGATCTTTTCCGTCCTTAACATCAAAAGCTACATAAATCGATGGCGAACGTTTATCTTGATACTCAATTTCAGCCTCTGCTAGTGCAGATTCTGATGAAGGAGACCAATATACTGGCTTCAAGCCTTTGTAGATATAGCCTTTCTTAGCCATTTCACCAAACACTTTAATCTGTTCTGCTTCATAATCTTTTGTTAACGTAATATAAGGGTTTTCCCAATCTCCTCTTACACCAAGCTGTTTAAATTGGGTGCGTTGATTATCAACCTGCTGCAAAGCATATTCCGCACACTTTTGTCTGAATTCTGCGATGGACATCTTTTTGCGATCAACTTTTTTCTTGGCAAGTGCCGATTCAATTGGTAAACCGTGCGTGTCCCAGCCTGGCACATATGGAGCATGAAATCCAGACATTGATTTATAACGTACGATAAAATCTTTTAAAACTTTATTCAACGCATGACCCATATGAAGATCACCGTTTGCATATGGTGGTCCATCATGTAATACGAATAATGGGCGATCTTCTGTTCGTTTTTGTACTTGTTCATAAATTTTAGCTTGATCCCATTCTTCTTGCATTTTCGGCTCTTTATTCGGTAGATTTCCTCGCATCGGAAAATCGGTTTGTGGCATTAATAACGTTTGTTTGTAATCCATTTATAGCTCCTCCTTAAAATCCTAATTCTAAAAAACAACAAAAAGAGCCCTTATCATCCCAAAGGGACGAGAAGGACTCGCGGTACCACCCTTATAAACTTATCTACAAATTACCTATATAAGTTCACTCGAATTCGTAACGTGAATGATACGTCTATTTCTACTCAACCTTGTTTTCGAACTAGATACTCCTGGGTGATCTTCTAAAAGTAGCCTGTATCGAGCTTCCACCATCCTCGACTCGCTAACACAGATACATAGCTTTTATACTATCCCAATCGCTGTATTTATTAATATTCTATTCTTCACTAATTTTCTAGCGCTATAATTCATTAAACTATCTGTTAATGAATTATATGTAAAACTTATACAAACGTCAAGATTTAATAATTATTTTCGTATTGTTCACGCTTATAATCGTCACGCTTTTCCACATCAGTATCAAACAAGCCATCCCAATCATCATTCTCAATCAAGTCAAGCTGCGCCTCTACTAACATCTTTAAACGTGTACGGAATACCTTTGCTTGCTTTTTCAGTTCTTCTACTTCAATCGAAATACGACGTGATTTATGCAATGCTTCATTAATAATGCGGTCTGCATTTTTTTCTGCTTCTTTAATGATTAACTTTGATTCTTTGGTAGCATTTCCTTTAACTTCTTCTGCAGTTTCTTGAGCAACAAGAATCGATTTATTTAATGTTGCTTCAATATTTGTAAAATGGCCAAGCTTATCAGTAAGCTCCTCCACTTTGGATTGTAGTTCCTTCTTTTCGCGAATTGCGATTTCAAAATCTTTAATGACTTGATCAAGGAATTCGTTTACTTCATCTTCATCATAACCTCTAAATCCTCGGGTAAACTCTTTATTATGAATATCTAACGGCGTTAATGGCATATCGACTACCTCCTCCTTATGAAGTCAAATTTCTACATTTCTGTTATTCCTTTTAATTCGACAAAAAATTTATTATTCCTGCACATTATTTTAGTTTCTTAAATGTTATTTTCCACTTATCTTTTTTTGAAAGACCATGAATTTCGGTTAATGCGCTACGACCTAGTCCGCGAACCGATATTAAATCATCGACCTCTATTTGAAAGGCGGGATTTTCAATGATTTGAAAGTTCACTTTCACTAATCCCTTTTGTATATAATTTGCTGCTTGCTGTCTAGATATGCGATAAACTTCTTTTACAAAAACATCGAGGCGAAGCGAAGATATTGTCGTATCGTTACTTTCCCATGTTTCTTTTTTATCAAGTAAAGCAGATAACGGCTGTTCTTTAAAACTAACTTTAGCATTTTTGATCGATGTTAAGTTCATTTCAACATAGGATTCAATTTCCGATGCAAGCACAATTTGGACGATACCATCGTCAACAATTAAATCGCCAAGCTTTTTACGTTTAATACCTAATGATAAAAATGCACCCAATACATCGGGATGTGTTAGTGTCACAAATTTATCGGGGAATTCCGCTTGAAGTAATGTAATGCTATAATCATCGGTTTCAATCTGTTCATAATACGGGGCAAGTATCGCTCTTTTTCGTTCTGCTTGCTCGTCTCCACCGTAAATGCTCCAGCTTAACTCATCATTGTTTCCAATTACACTCGCAAAAATTGCTTGCTCTCTTGGATGCAAAAAATCGCTAAGCTTTGGTTGATATGTACGTTCCACTTCATCCTTCCAGGTTAACACCTGATCGATGAAAGGGTGTTCTTCCTTACGATAGTGCTGGTATAAATCCATGTAATCACCTAGTGCCCTGTGTTATGTGTTATCCTAAAACATGCCATCCAATACATATAAACCTTCTGAAGCAAAATTTAATACTAAAATCGCTACAATTGGAGAAATGTCAATCATACCAAGTGGCGGAATGATTTTTCGAAACGGTTCCAAATAAGGTTCACAAATTCTAGTAAGAAAACTGCCTATCGAAGATTCCCTTGCACCAGGGAACCATGACATTAAAATATAAGCAATTAACGCAAATGAATATAATCTCAATGCTGTTCCTATAAGATCAAATAATAAATCCATCTCATTACCACCTTTGTTCTAATTCTTCATTTTCTAATAAATCCGATATATTTCCTGACACATCAACGTTTTCTGGTGTGCACAGAAACGTGTGTGAACCTAATTTTTGAATATTTCCTGAAACAGCATAAACCGTACCACTTAGAAAATCAACAATTCGTCGTGCCTCTTGATTGTCAAGCCTTTGTAGATTTATTACAACAGCTCTTCGGTTAACGATATGATCCGCAATTTCTTGTACCTCGTTATATGTTTTAGGCTCACATAGAACAACTTTAGATTTGTTTTGTAGTGCATGTAAGCTGACAACATTTTTTCGCTCTTTTGGCTTAACCGTTGATTCTTCTGTTTCTTCAAATTGTTCCTCTGCGTATTCATACTCATCTTCTTCAAGTGAAAAAATAGTTTTTAATCTGTTTTTTATACTCATCCATTATCACCTCTTATTGATTAGAACCAACTAAGCTAGAGCCGATTCTTACGTGTGTAGCACCTTCCTCAATCGCAATTGTAAAATCATTACTCATACCCATAGAAAGAAAATCACATGGTGCGTGTGCCCACTGTTTAGCTGCAACTTCATCTCTTAATTGTTTAACCTTACGAAATGTATTTCTGATCGTTTGCTCTTCGTCCACTAATGGAGCCATTGTCATGATCCCAACAACTCGAATGTTTTCAAAGTTAGCCAGTGATTTAATAAAATCTACTGCATCTTCGACTGCTAATCCATGCTTAGATTGTTCTCCGCTTGCATTAACTTGTACAAAGCAAGGAATCACTTTCGTTGCTCGTTTATTTATTTCCTTCGCTAGTGATTTTCGATCTAGCGAATGTAAGAAATCAATATCGTTAATCATATCCTTCACTTTTCTTGATTGTAATGATCCAATAAAGTGCCATTTAACATCATAACCTAATTTTTCATGTTTTTCTCGAAAACCTTCTAATCGATTTTCGGCTAAATTGTTAATACCAGCGTTGAGCAGTGCTTCAGCACGATCAATTGTAACATATTTGGTGACACCAATTATGGTGATATCTTCTGGATTACGATCTACCTTTTCGCATGCTTGTCTTATTTGTTCGCGAACTTCAGCTACATTCCCTAGTACATCCAAAACTTGTACTCCTTTCTAAGTTTGAGCAGACACTCCGATGAATCCTAGCATCCGCCCAGTTTTACCTTGATCTCTACGATGTGAGAAAAAAAGGTCTGGATTTGAATATGTACAATATGATGTTATGTTAATATTTTCAGGCATTACGCCTGACTCCACTAATATACTGTAATTTAATTTTCTTAGATCTAGTAAGTAACGACCGTTATCCTTCATCACAATGGAGTGTTTATGATATTGTTCAGGGATGTTGTCTATAACCTGGTCGTCCACTTCATACTTTGAGCCACTAATAGATGGGCCGACTACTACCTTCAAGTTCGAAGGAAGAACGGTTTGTTTTTCTAGTTCTTTCACCATATTAGCAGCCATTCCATTAACAGTCCCCCGCCAGCCAGCGTGTGCTATACCAATCCACTGACTAGTTGGATCTAGAAAATAAAGAGGAACACAATCTGCAAATAAAGAAGTAAGCAACAATCCTCGATCATTTGTAATTAAGCCATCATATCCTGATAGCGCATCTCCATGTTTAAAAGCGCCTTTACTTTTATGGCTGCTATTTACAACAGCAACATTCGTTTTGTGTACTTGCTCCCCCATCATCCACTCATTTAAGGAATAACCAAGTATCTCTCCTAATATCTCACGGTTCTTGCGTACATTTTTTTTAATATCTGGTACATGAAACCCTAAATTGAAAGATGAAAATGGTTCATCACTTACGCCGCCTTGTCTTGTTGTTATACCAGCAACTAAACCATCGTTCTCTTCCATCCACTGATCGATTTTCAAAACAGATTGATTCATTGATTGAAAGGGTTCTTTCACAGTATACCCTCCTTGTTTTCACCATTTTACCACATTTTTTTGACTATTTCTTCTCTAAGCTTATTAATCTGCATTATTTGCAGTATATAGTTTTGGTTGTTCTGCTTTTTTTACTAAAATAACATCAGATCCAATCGTTACAATGTTATCCCAAGGAATTAAAATCTCTTCTTCCTTACCAAATAGTCCCATCATTTTTCCTCTTGCACCTATTACCAATTGTAGAATCTTACCTTTATCCACATCTATTTCTAAATCTGTAATATTTCCAAGCTTCCTACCATCTTCCATCATAATTATCTCTTTTATTTGTAATTCTGTCAGTGTAATCATTATTTCCACCTACCCTTTTTATATTACTATATGACCAGACAATAGGTTTCTTTCGTAATCAAGTGAAAATCAGAGTTTATTTTTAGAAAATCTTTTCTAACAGATTGTTGTTATTGCGCAAAAGAAGTAAAATGCGTCGTAACGTAGTGCTCGTGATTTCCGCTCCAGGCAGTCGCTTTTCGCTAGTTTAAAGCGTTTTTCTTTAAACGGGCACGGCTTCAGCTAACTCAGAAGCAAATGTCTTCGATGGGACGAGTAATCGCAGTCCCAAAGAACGCTTCTCTAGTGGATCTTCAGCTCGCGCTATTCCCGCAGGACTTTGAATTAACTTCCCCGAATTACACCGCACGAAGAAAATGCGGTTTTCATTTTCGAGGATCGACTGCCCGGAGCTCCAATCACCCTACATGAAGAGCAATCCCGTTAACAGCGGAGGAAATCCACATCGACTCC
The DNA here is from genome assembly GCF_045635475.1 of Radiobacillus sp. PE A8.2. Classification (NCBI taxonomy): domain Bacteria; kingdom Bacillati; phylum Bacillota; class Bacilli; order Caryophanales; family Bacillaceae; genus Radiobacillus; species Radiobacillus sp. PE A8.2. The sequence goes on from NZ_JBJGXI010000002.1 coordinate 62,817, forward strand.
TCGAAAATACAACCCAATTTTCTTCGTGCGATGCTTCGCTGTCGTAGCTTTCCTTGTCCTGCAGGAATAGTGGCCTAAGTGAGACCCTGCAGGAGCGAAGCGACGAGGAGGCTCACTAGCCCCCCTATGGTGCGCGAAGTGGATTTCCGGAGTGGGGTTAACCACTCTCCAAGTTACGACGCATATTAGCTAAATTATGAAATATAAAATGCTCATGTTTAGGAAAAAAGACTAAAAAAACAAAAACCTTCACTTCATAATGTTATGAAGTGAAGGCAGTTTCAACTATATTCAGTTTAATCATTTTCATATTACAACTAATCACCATTCAAATTTGAATCGATTATTAAGTATTCAAAATTTCATTCAAACATCTCTTTATTCATTTCTTCAATAGCAGCTTTTTCTAATCGAGATACTTGAGCTTGGGAAATTCCAATTTCTTCGGCAACTTCCATCTGTGTTTTCCCTTGAAAAAAGCGTTTGTTTAAGATCATTTTTTCTCTGTCATTTAATCGAATCATGCCTTCTTTTAATGATAACTTGTCAATCCAAGTGGAGTCTTTGTCCTTCTCGTCACTGAGTTGATCCATAACAAAGATGGGATCCCCACCATCGTTATAGATTGGCTCAAATAATGAAACAGGGTCCTGAATAGCATCCATTGCAAAAACAATATCAGAATGAGGAATACCCATTTCTTCGGCAATTTCCATAGGTGTTGGATCTTTTGCATGTTTGCTTATTAATCGCTCTCTTACTTGTAATGCCTTATAAGCAATATCGCGTAATGATCTTGAGACTCTAATTGGATTATTGTCACGTAAGTACCTTCTAATCTCACCAATGATCATCGGAACTGCATAAGTGGAAAATTTAACATTTTGACCTAAATCAAAATTATCAATTGACTTCATCAATCCAATGCAACCCACTTGGAACAAATCGTCCCCATATTCTCCTCGATTGTTAAATCGCTGTATAACACTGAGGACAAGGCGCAAATTACCATTAACCAATGTTTCTCGTGCTGACAAGTCACCATCTTGCATTTGTCTAAACAATTTACGCATTTCTTCATTCTTCAATACAGGTAATTTTGAGGTATCTACTCCGCAAATTTCAACTTTATGTCTTGTCATGTTCTACCCTCCCGGTTGGAGATGCTATTCAAGGAACAGTATCTCCCCTAGGAAAGAATTTTATGCAGGTATATTATTGACTCAGGAAGGTAAGAAAAACCAGTAAGTATTGATATAATAAGGGTTAAACCATTTTATTAAATTCTTTTTTCAGTCTTCTAATAATTTTTTTCTCTAGACGAGAAATATATGATTGAGATATTCCCAACATATCAGCAACATCTTTTTGTGTTTTTTCCTCTTCACCTATTAATCCGAATCTTAATTCCATTATTTGTTTTTCACGATCATTAAGCTGTTCTAGAGCCTTTCTTAACAGATTTTTATCTACGCTTGACTCTAAATCCTTTGTTGTCACGTCCTCGTCTGTCCCAAGAACATCTGATAGTAATAATTCATTACCGTCCCAATCAATATTTAAGGGTTCATCAAACGATATTTCTGATTTTAATTTATTATTTCGTCGTAAATACATAAGAATCTCATTCTCAATACATCTAGATGCATAAGTCGCTAATTTTATTTTCTTTTCTGGATTGAAGGTATTAACAGCTTTTATTAAACCAATCGTTCCTATACTGATAAGGTCTTCAATATTTATGCCTGTGTTTTCGAATTTCCGTGCAATATACACTACTAAACGAAGATTCCTTTCTATAAGCATAGCTCTTGCTGCTTTATCACCTACAGGTAATCTTTTTAAAAGTTCTGCTTCTTCTTCCTTCGACAATGGGGGTGGCAACGCTTCACTACCACCTATGTAATAGATTTCATCTGTTTTTATGCCAAGCTTTATTAATAGTTTGTACCACCATAATTGAATTTTTAACTTCCATTTTATCACGAGTTAACCTCTCCTTTATGTGTCATTTCTTTTTATGCGGAAGTTGCTACCGAATGCATAAATAATTGCGGATGCAATAGACAATGATAAGATCCATCAGATGCCAATTCTCCAAATTGCAAACCAATTAATACCTTTGATGTTGCTATTTGCTTGTTTTCAAAGTTTACTAGTAGTTTATCCGGCTTTAAAACAATCATGAAGGTGCGATTCCCACCAACACCTTGATACGGAACTATATGAATATTGATGTCTAAATTATCCGGAAGGCTTTCAAAAGACAAGTCTGTTTGCACTTTCTCAAGCAATTTTATCTGATCAATCGTAAACCAGTTTGCAATGAAAGCTTGATCACAAATTATAACCGGCTTATTTGTAAACGGATCAACAAGTTGATTTCCACTATCAACATACCCAGTCGTAGAAAAGCTTTCTCCCTTCATTTCAATTGTAACCTCGAACATTTGATCATGTTTGAATTGCTCTATTTTGTGCTTGTCCAGTCTTGTCTTGGTGAACCACCAAACGGCAGGAAAACCAACTCCAACAAACAGCCAACTTATTTGGTCACCATAACCTGCTTGAAAGGTCAATATTCCATGCCCTGATGCTTGAACTTGATTACCAATAAGAAAATGTATAGCTATTAATCCACCTCCAAGTACAAATGAAATAAAGTAAAATGAAAACAGATTTTTCACATACTGTTTGTAATTTTTAAACCCAAATGCACACCAAACGATTAATAAGGAATAAGTAATTTTTCCAATTGGTGTTGTGATCAGTGAGTTAGGAAGAAATATCGTAATCGGCACTAGGATAGAAGCAACAAATGCAGCAGCAATCAATCTGAAACGTTTGGTAGAATTTCTAGTCATTGATTGGACAAGCATGAGAATCATCCAATCTAACAAAAAATTAAGTAACCAAACGGCATCTAAATAAATAGTCACCTTTTTTACTTCCTTTCAACATCCACTACTTAACGATTTATAGCTAGTATAGCGAAGATAATGAAAGAAGTCTGTCGCATTTTGTACTACAAAGCCAACTTATTTTTAGAAATTATCAGTAAATTTGTCATATAAACTGGAGACTTATTAAAAGAGTAGAATTTGTTTCTAATAATGAAAGAAGTTATATATACATGGAGTGTTGTATGGAAACGAGTTGGACACATGGAGACAGCTCATTTTATAGCGGTTTGGTGCAATAAAGCTAGCGTGTGGTGCAATTGTATTGCAGTCTGGTGCAATTCGGCTGTGGTATGGTGCAATTAAGCAGACGTGTGGTGCAATTCTCACGATTTGTGGTGCAATCACTCAGTCACTCAATACAAAAAAACCCAAGCACAGACAATACTCATGTCCAACACTTGGGTAACACACAAATTTTTTTAATTTAACTGACAGACTACCTGCGACGATCTCTATTACGAAGAAATGTAGGTATGTCTAGTGTATCTTCTTCTTGCTTAACACGCTGATCAGCTACTTTTCTTTCCGAGCCACCTTGCGGCTTATTTGATGCTACAGGTCGTTGTTTAGGTTGTGTAGCAGTGATTTGAGCTTCATCAAATCCCGTAGCAATAACTGTTACAACTATTTCATCCTTTAGTTCTTCGTTTATAACTGAACCAAAGATTACGTTCACTTCTTGATCAGCTGCTGAGGTAACAATATCTGCAGCTTCCTGTACTTCATACAAACTTAAATTTGTACCACCAGTAATATTCATCAAAATACCGTGTGCTCCATCAATAGATGTTTCTAATAGCGGAGAAGAAATTGCCTTTTTTGCAGCTTCTGTCGCACGGTTCTCTCCTGTTGCTACACCGATTCCCATAAGTGCAGAACCCTTGTCAGCCATAATCGTTTTCACATCTGCAAAATCGACGTTAATTAAACCGGGGACCGCTATTAAATCGGATATACCTTGTACACCTTGACGAAGTACATTATCAGCCTCACGGAAAGCCTCAAGCATCGGTGTATTTTTATCTACTATTTCTAATAAGCGATCATTTGGAATGACAATTAATGTATCAACACTATCTTTTAATCCTTCAATCCCTGTAACTGCTTGATTAGAGCGTTTTCTGCCTTCAAAGGTAAATGGTCGAGTACAAACACCAACTGTTAAAGCACCCAACTCCTTTGCAACCTGCGCAATAACTGGTGCCGCACCAGTACCTGTGCCGCCCCCCATTCCGGCAGTTACAAATACCATATCGGCCCCTTGTAAGGCCTCTTGTAATTGTTCCTTACTCTCTTCAGCCGCCTTTTTTCCGACTTCGGGATTAGCACCTGCTCCTAAACCTCGCGTTAATTTTGTACCTATTTGTAATTTTACCTCTGCTTTTGATAAATTTAATGCTTGAGCATCTGTATTTACAGCGATAAATTCCACACCTTGTACACCATGCTCAATCATACGGTTAACAGCATTACTTCCGCCGCCACCAACACCAATTACTTTTATTGTTGCAAGCTGATCCATATTTGTATCGAACTCTAACATTTTCGTTCCTCCCAATTTGCTAGATTACCAGATTCATTGAAGTAATAATATTATGTCTTTAGGGAACGCTTGTTTAATCAAAGAAGTACTTAAACAAATTAGCGATTCCAGATTCTTTTTTGTTACTGCTTGGATCCTTTTGTTTGGTAGTTCTTTTCACTTTTTTCGGTTTCATACTCTCATGTTCCATAAATGTTACTGCTGGATCAATATCTTTCCCTTGAATCTTTGCATTTCGATAAGCAAACTTTAAGATTCCAACTCCAGACGTATATTGTGGTTCTCTTACACCGATATAGTCTGGAATAGCGATTCGTATATTTGTTCTAAAAACATCTTGTGCAAGTTCTAAAGCTCCAGGCATACTTATTGTTCCACCAGTTAAAACATAACCACCTGCTAGTTCATTATAACCCATTTTGCTTATTTCTCGTTCGGCAAACGCATATATTTCTTCAAGTCTTGCTTCAATCATATCAGAAATTTGTAATTGATTAAACGTTTCCTTTTTATTACTTCCAATAACAGCAACGTCAAAGGTTTCCTCTTCAAGAGCGTCTTCATAAAATGCATGGCCATGGTTTACTTTAACATCTTCGGCTTCTTCAGATGAAGTACGCAAACCAATGGATAAATCCTTGGTAATATTATCTCCACCTAGTGGGATAACACTCGTTGCTATTAGATGGTCATCAGCAAAAACGGATACAGTAGTACTTCCTCCACCAACATCAATAAGTGCAACGCCTAGGTTTTTTTCATCTTTAGATAAAGCAATCGACCCAGTTGCTAAAGGTTGCAAACATATATCTTGCACTTGAATGTTTGCTTTATTAATACATTTCAAAATATTATGTAAAAATGTTTTCGAACTTGTAATAATAGTACCTTCCATTTCTAAGCGAACACCAATCATTCCTCTAGGATCATTAATTTCATCTAATCCATCAACAATAAATTGTTTGGGAATTACATCAATAATTTCACGCTCAGGAGGTATTGAAACTACTTGTGCCGCATCAATAACCCGTCTAATATCATCATTACCTATTTCTTTATCCTCACTAGAAACAGCAACAACACCATGACATGGTTGCAATTGAATATGGTTACCGTTAATTCCGACAACCACGCGTTCAATTTGCATATCAACCATCCGCTCCGCCTGTTCAACAGCCGTTTTAATCGATTGGACCGTTTGATCTATATCAACAATTGCACCTTTTTTCATTCCATTTGATTTCGCAGTACCTACTCCAATAATATTCAAGGAATCTTGGAGTACTTCACCTATTATTACTTTGATTTTTGATGTACCTATATCTAGACTGACTAATATTTCATTGTTGTTCAAAAAAGGCACCTCCTATTTTCAGGCATCTGAATAGTACAAATATTATCGAATAATCGCCTTAATTACAATCATTTTACAAAACAATTTCACAATGGATTATTTTAACATTTTTTTCATCTATTACAAATTGATATTTTTGTGAATTTCACTACTTTTTAAATAGCTTGTATTAGAATATATTATCTTTCCTACTATGATAATTCAAGATAAACGACTATAATCCTCTTATTTTCGCTTGATTTTTTCAAAAATCTCAGATTTTTGACCTTTTTCAAGCAATCGGTTTCTAATAATTGCTATATTTTGAAATAGTCGCACACCAAAAGCAAATATTGCTGCCAAGTATAGATCAACACCTAACTGTACCCCAAGAAATGCTAATCCTGCAGCAAGGCTAATATTAAAGAAAAATCCTGTAATAAAGACTTTTTCATTAAATTTAGCTTCTAAATGTGCTCTAATCCCTCCAAACAAGGTATCCAATGCTGCCAACACTGCAATTGAAAGATAGTTAGCGTATTGTTCAGGAACCGTTATGTCCGTTAATAATCCTAGAGATATACCTATAACTAAAAATAAAACTGGAAGCCACATTTATTATTCACTCGTTTCTTCTGATTCAAATATTTCAACACCGTCTAAAGTAACCCTACCCTCATATGCAGGTAAGGTAAGCTTACTTTTAATTTGTGCGTTTAAATCTAGACTTTCAATAAAAAAATCATCTCTTGATTGGCTCACTTGAATATAATCTAATAAACGGGTAGGATTTTTAGTAAGTACCATAACTTCGATTGGAATCGATGATAATGCATGGTTATTCACATATGTTTTGCCGTTTACAAATCGAATTGGTGTGGTGCTAATAATCCTTTCATTCTCAATAGCAATATCGGTTGCTCCGAAACTATTTAATTCATTAATTAATCGATTCAATAGTTCAGGGGTAACGATTGGATACACTTGAACCTGCTCAGCATCATCATAAAATATAGGTGTTATTTCAATTAAAACACCTTTACCTGTTTTTTCCACAATTCCGGCTTTTTCTTCCAACGTGTCAATGGATTTCTTTAATAATGCGACTTGCTCCTGTTCGGTATTCTGTGCATACTTATCAAGTGTATTTTGTGCGTTTCCTAATTGTTCATATAATTGTTGTTGAGTCTTTTGTTCCTTTTGTAAATCCTGTCTGATTTCCCAAGTATCTCGCGTATCGCGCTCTTTTGGTTGCTGTGCTGTTTGAAATTGAACGGCAATCATCAAACCAGTGAAAATACAAAGAAGAGAAATAATGATTTTGCTTTTCATTTTATTACGATCACCTTTCTCCCGTAGTTCTCGCGTTCATAACGATTGAATCTAATTTACCCATTTCTACATCGATATTATCACTTACAACTTTATCTATGACGCCGTTCGTTAAGTTGATACTAGAATACAATGTTTCTGGATTTCCAATTGCGGTAATAATAAATGGAGCAGGATAAGCGGTTCCGTCAACCGAAATAACTGGTCCAACACAGGAAATATAACTATCCTTAAAAAGGCGTTGGCCATTAATAGCAATTGCCTTTGCGCCAGCACTAAATAACTCATTAACAACCAAATGTACATGCTGTTCATGTACCATGTATTGATTGGCATTTGCCTCTGATGGAATGTAGTTTGAATCTTTCAAAACTACTTCAACACCACTACCCTCAATCGGCAATTCTCCAGTAAACATCTGCAGTTTTTTTTTGGTTTCAACGTAGCTTCCAATCGTTTGTTTCTCTTCGCCAAGATTCGTTTCCAATTCTTGAATTTGCTTTCTAATGCCAGCAAGTTCATGTCGTAAATCATTATTTTTTTCTTCCATATTTATTAATTGCTGTCGGTAATAATAATCTTTTTCCCACTGTTGGTCTGAGAGTTGAACTACTCTTGAACTAGTTTTTGTATGCTGGTAGCTGAAAGCAATGAGAAAACCAAATACTAACAGCACAAAAGCATAAATAACATGCCTACCCTTCACTTTCATCTTGATCCTCCTTGGTCACAGGTTCTTCTTCGTTACTATTTACGTAAGGATCAAAATATGCGCCACCATCACTAATATAAATGATTCCTTTAATTCCAGGCTCCAGTTGCGATACAACAGATGGATAAGCTTTCATTGTATTAGAGAAGTTACGAATGGAACCCTCTACTTCATAACCATCGTTCATATATACAATTATTTTATATGGATTTCCGTCCTTCGGTTGCCAACTAATCTCCGAGATTAATTGTACAATACTATCAGGTAATTTTTTGATTTCTACTGCCATTTCTTGTAAATAGGTAGAGTTGCTAAACCCTTTAAGCAGTGGTGCATCACCATTTAAGTTTGACAATGAATTCGCAGTCAACAAATCTCCATTTTCTAATACAGGGATATATCGATCTTCTTGTAAAATATAACCAATACGATTTAGTTCCGTAATCGAGATAACTATAGAGATAGGAAATTTCTTTCTAACCTCGACACTTTTTATTTCAGGATGTGCTTCTATATTTTCTATTACACTTTCTTTATTAACGACCCAATAATTAGATTCTTTTGTAATACCGCTTAGCGTTGTAATTTCTTCGTTGGAAATAAATTTATTTCCTGACACTTCAATGTTATGTACATTGCTAAGGGGAGATTGCAAATAAATGATAAAAGAAATTAAGAGAAAGAAAACAGACAAATAAAAGATCAAGCGTCGATTCGCTTTTTTCTTTCTAGCTTGTTTTAGCTTAGGAATACGATCTTCGATAGAAACGATGTTTTTATTTACCATTCTGTCTATACTTCCCTTATATTAGTCTACACGCAAGTAAACGGCATACGAGATGCCGTTTACAGTTGATTTCCTATATAGATTATAACATATTTTGTAGTAGTTTAGTTCGTTTTAACTTTCAATACTCCGTGTTTTATAGTCGTGCATATCGGCTAACATTTAACAATACACCTACCGAGCAAAGCGTTAACGTAAGAGAAGAACCACCATAACTCAAAAACGGCAGTGTGATCCCAGTTACAGGTATTAGCCCGATTACTACACTAATATTAATCATGACCTGTAATGCAATCATTCCTACAATACCTAAACCTAGAAGACTGCCAAAAGTATCGGGAGCTCCTAAAGCGATACGAATCCCCCTCCATAACAGCAGTAAAAACAAAAGTAATACAAATGTACCTCCAATGAACCCTAACTCTTCAGCTAATATTGCAAAGATGAAATCTGTTTGCGGTTCTGGCAAATAAAAAAACTTTTGTAAGCTTTGGCCAAGTCCCATTCCCATTAATCCACCTGGTCCAATAGCATACAATGATTGGATAATCTGAAAACCATTACCTAGCGGGTCTTCCCATGGATTCAAAAAGGCAGTTATTCTATTAATTCGATAAGGCGCAGAAATAATTAATCCCAAAAAACCGACTACCCCTAAAATACCAAGTCCAACAAAGTGGGAGATTTTCGCACCTGCAACGAACACCATAACCAGACAAGTTAAGATTAAGACTACCCCTGTCCCTAGATCAGGTTGCAGCATAATAAGTCCAAAAGGCACAAAAATAAGTAATAATGTAGGAATAAAGCCCTTTTTAAAGGAAGTAATATACTTCTGCTTGGCTGCTAAATATGTAGCTAAGAATATTATTAAACCAAGCTTCATAAACTCTGAAGGTTGTACACTAAAAGCTCCTACACCAATCCAACTCTGCGCTCCACCTCTTACCATTCCAACACCCGGAATTAAAACTGCAAGCAGCAATAAAAAACAAGCGATTAGAATATGTTTAGCATATTTTTGCCATGTCAAATAAGGTACATTCATAATGAAAAACATGGAAAATATCCCCACTATAGCGAATAGAAGTTGGCGCTTTGCAAAATAAAAAGGGTCATTAAATTTATACTCTGCCCAAATTGCCGAAGCACTATATACCATTACAACTCCGATTACTAGTAGCGCAAAAATAGATACTAAAAGCAATAAATCAGGTGCATGCTTTGCGTTATTTTTTGATCTTAACAATAAAAACACCCCATTTCCCAACACATTGGAACGTGGGGCTATTCGTACAAGCCCCTTACTTTAGTTTATGCACGGCATCCACAAACATGTCCCCTCTTTCTTCAAAAGTGCGATATTGATCCCAACTCGCACACGCTGGAGAAAGAAGAATTACATCATTGCTGTTTGAAACTTGAAATGCTTTATGCACGGCTTGTTTAACATTATCGACGAATTCTACGATTTCTATCCCTGCTTGTTCAGCTGTTTCCCTAAGTTTTTCTGCTGTTTGACCAAATACGATCATTGCTTTTACATGATGTAAATATGGAAGCAGGTCAAGAAAGCTATTTCCTCTGTCTAATCCACCTGCTAACAGGATTGTAGGTTGTTCAAATGCAGCGAGTGCTTTTGAAGTCGCTAGGATATTAGTTGCCTTAGAATCATTATAAAACAATCGTCCTTCCACATTGTCAACAAACTGAAGTCGATGTTTTACACCAGTAAAAGTTGTTAATACACGAACAATACCTTCGTTAGTAGCGCCACCAAGCTTGGCAGCAGCAATTGCAGCTAATATATTTTCTAAATTGTGCTTACCAACCAACGCAAGCTCACTTATTCTAATTATTTTTTCTTGTCTAAAGTAAATAAATCCCTCACCACACCATGCACCATTTTCGCAAGGTTTAAGTGTAGAGAAAGGAACTTTTTCTGCATGCGCATCTGCGACAAGTTCGGTAATTTTAGTATCATCTAAATTATAAACCACAAAATCTTCAGAAGACTGATTTGCCAATATATTTCCTTTTGCATACATATAGTGATCAAATGTTTTGTGATAATCTAGATGAGCTTCAAACAAATTTAATAAAACAGCGATTTTAGGTTTAAATGTTTGCACACCTAACAATTGAAAAGATGATAACTCAATAACCATCGTTTCATCTGCATCCATTTGTTCCGCAACTTCGGTCGCTACATTACCTATATTCCCTGCAATTGATACAGTTTTATTACTTTGTAAGAGCATTTCACTGATCAGGGTTGTCGTAGTAGTTTTTCCATTAGATCCTGTAATACCGATAATGTTATCGGAAACCAACCTACCCGCAAGCTCAACTTCTGTAATAATTGGGATACCTCGTTTACTTGCTTCCATCACAAGTACATTCTCGTAAGGAATGCCCGGATTTTTAACAAGTAGATCAATGCCATCTAAAGCCGTTACAGGGTGGCTACCAACGATTACATCGACACCTAGGCTAACTAATTCACTTATTACTGGATCGTCCTGAGACGTCTTTAAATCGTTGACACGAACCTTTGTGTTACTTCTCGCCAAAAGTCTTGCTGCAGCTGTTCCACTTTTAGCAAGCCCTAAAACAAGCACATGTTGATATGGAAAATTTTCTAATGTCTTCTTCATTACACAAACACCTCGATATATACAGCAAGCACCGCAAAGATAAGACCAACAAACCAGAAAGTAGTTACTACTCTCCATTCAGACCAACCTAATAATTCATAATGATGGTGCAATGGACTCATTTTGAACACTCGTTTACCTGTAGTTTTAAAAGAAATAACTTGAATAATAACTGATAATGTTTCTAAAACAAACACACCGCCAATAATGATTAACAAAATTTCCATTTTCGTAAGTATCGCTACAGCAGCAATTGCACCACCTAAAGCGAGCGACCCAGTATCTCCCATAAACACTTTTGCGGGGTGAGCATTAAATACTAAGAAGCCAAGTAATGCTCCAACTACAGCTAAGGAAAAAATCGTAATCTCAAATTGAGGAGTACCATACCATGCTAGGATGCCGAATGCACCAAATGCGATGGCTGCTGTCCCTGCTAGTAAGCCATCTAATCCATCAGTAAGATTTACTGCATTTGATGTCCCAACTAATACAAAAATAATAAAAATTGCATATCCCCAGCCAAGATCAAATTGAATGTTTGTACCAGGTATTTGAATGTAAGTAGAAAAATCATTCATGTGTAATATAATATAAAAGAGGATTGAAATGACCACTTGACCCAACATCTTTTGTTTTGAAGTTAGACCAAGGTTTCGCTTTAACACCACTTTAATAAAATCATCTAAAAACCCGACTAACCCGAATCCAAGTAATACTAATAACAGAAGCATAATTTCAAAATTAAACGAGCCTGTATCAAATTTACCTGTCATCACTAAGGTTGTAACGGTCACACTCAATACAATCATTATTCCTCCCATTGTAGGGGTGCCCGTTTTCTTCATGTGGGACTGTGGCCCATCTTCCCTAATACTTTGTCCGAATTTCAATCTTCTTAAAAAAGGAATGAAAATAGGAGAAATTAGGACGGTAACTAAGAACGCTATTGCCATTGTTATAATTAATACGTAATCATTCATTGGTACATCCTCCCTTACTTCCATACCCGTCCGCATGCAAATAATTATTTTAATTCATCAAGTATCGTTTCCAATTTCATGCCTCGTGAAGCCTTAAATAAAATTACCACTTCTTCATGCAAATATGGTTGAAGTTCGGCCAATAAGTGCGCTTTGGAATCTACATGGCTGACAGTAACATTATAACCAGATCTTGCAACTGCTTTAGAAATTTCATCGGCATCTTTCCCTATTGTGAATAATACATTAATTTCATCGGTTACCGAATCAGCTACGGTTTGATGTAGCTTTTTACTATCTTTTCCTAATTCAAAAATATCACCAAGAATTAATACTTTAGTTTTAAAGTTGGGAAGTTGCTTTACAACTTCAATTGATGCACGCATGGAAGTTGGTGAGGCATTATAAGCATCATTAATAATAGCTACACCATTTTTTCCAGAAATCATCTCTAAACGCATTCCGGTTAATTTTGTTTCTAAAAGGGCTTTTTTAATCTTATCTTCCGGAACCTTTAATTGTTTAGCAATTACAATTGCATAAGTTGCATTTTTAACATTGTGTTTGCCAAGCATGTTTAACGTGTAGTCTTCACCCGTATTTAAATGAAAATTCATTTGGTTATCACTCATCGTACACTGCTGAACAATTACTGAATTCTCTTCGCCAAATCCACAGCCTATCAATGTTAAAGGAGACCCCAACCCCCGTAACAAAGGCTCATCTCCATCGCAAACAACTACGCCATTCTTTTTCATGCCTACAAAAATTTCTGTTTTTGCTTGAGCAATTCCTTCTCTAGAACCGAGGTTTTCAAGATGAGATTCACCTATATTAGTAATAACGGCATAATCTGGTAAAGCAATTTCTGATAATAATTGAATCTCGCCAAAATGATTCATACCCATTTCAAGAATGAGCACCTCTGTATCAGGTTTCATTGATAAAATTGTAAGTGGGAGTCCAATATGATTATTGAAGTTCCCTTTTGTATATACCGTTTTGAAATGAGATTGTAGAACAGATCCAATTAAATCTTTTGTTGTTGTTTTGCCATTAGAGCCTGTAACACCTACTACTATTGGATCTATCTTCTGTCGGTACTGATGCGCTAATTGCTGGAGTGCTGCTAGTGTATCTTCGACCAAAAAAATCGGAAAATCATTCGGTATGAAACGGGGTATTTCTATATCCTTTTGCCATATTGCAGCAACTGCTCCATTATAGAAAGCATCTTTAATGAACTTATGACCATCAAAGGACTCCCCCTTTAGCGGTATAAACAGCGACTTCGGTATTTCTTTTCGACTATCTGTATTTATTTCATTTATAGGTATGTGATCCGAAACTGCTCCTTTTGTATCAGGGAACAATTCGAGTAAAAAATTGGTCGAAAAAAGCATAATTCAACTACTCCTTTGATACTTTCTGAATTGCTTCAGCTGCCACTTCTCTATCGTCAAAATCAATCGTTTTATCGTTTAATATTTGATACGTTTCATGCCCTTTACCGGCTATTAGCACGATATCATCACCCTTAGCCAAGCCAATCGCATAATCAATCGCTTGTTTACGATCTAAGATAATTTCATAGTTCTCTTTCTCAATACCTGTAACCATATCTTTAACAATAACTTGCGGATCTTCTGACCTAGGATTATCAGACGTAATAATTGCTAAATCAGCGTTATCTGAGGCAACCTTTGCCATCAACGGCCGTTTAGTTTTATCCCTGTCACCGCCACAGCCAACTACTACATATGTCTTACCGGTTGCAAATGAAGAAATTGTTTGCAGGACATTTTCTAGAGAATCCGGTGTGTGTGCATAATCAACAATAACGCCATACGATTGACCTAAATTAACAGGTTCAAACCGACCATTGACCCCACTTATCTGTTCAATTGACTGTTTAAAAGTCGTTAGAGGAACACCTGCACAAACTGCTCCGCCAGCAGCAGCTAGAAGATTGTAAACACTAAACCTACCCATAAGCTTACTTGTTATAAGAATTTGTTCATCGAAAATATGGAGATTAAACTGACAGCCATTGGCGTCTAGCTTAATATTTGTTGCACGAATATCAGCATCAGATTCTATTCCATATGTTAGTACTTGTTGTGCCGTACTTTTTATTAATAACGCTGAAGAAGGATCATCTGCATTTATTACAGCATATTTTGGGTTTTCCTTGTCATAGCTCCCACCAAGTTGAGAAAACAACAAGCTTTTAGCGTGCAAATAATCCCCCATGTCCGAATGAAAGTCGAGATGGTCCTGAGACAGATTTGTAAAAATAGCAATATTGAATTCACAACCGTGTACTCTACCCAATGCTAGTGCATGGGAAGAAACTTCCATAATTGCTGTTTCCACTTTATTGTCCTGCATTTTCCGAAATACCCTCTGCAGTTCCAGTGCATCTGGCGTAGTGTTCTGGACTGGAAAAGTCTCATCACCAATTTTCATTTGAATTGTACCAATCAAACCTGTTTTTTGCTGATGTGTACGGAAAATTTGCTCTAATAAGTAAGATACAGTTGTTTTTCCGTTCGTACCAGTCACACCAACTAATTGCAGATTATGCGTTGGATAATTGTAAAATTTATTAGCTATTATCGCTAATGCTCGAGTTGTATCACTGACGATAATAACGGGTATATTTACATCTAAAGATTTTTCAGCAATGATGGCGACAGCTCCATTTGCTTCCGCTTGCTTTGCAAAGTCATGACCGTCTACACGATACCCTTTAATACAAATAAATAAATCACCATTCTTCACTTTTGTTGAATCTTTTTCGACTCCAGTAACGTCTATTCGATCAATATTGCCTGATAATTTATAATATTGAAGTGCTGTTGCGATGTCAGTCAATATCATTTCTACACATCCTTGTACATTGTTGTATGAGTTCCTAGTCCGTAAACAAATGATGTTGAACACTGTAAAATTCATTCATTTTTGCTTAACCTCAGTGTTTACTATCCATTACATATTTATATGCAAAGATTTACCTGCAAGAATACCATTTCTTATTATAACAGAATTTTTACAATAGAATATATTATCATTTTCATTACAATAAAATTTAATGCCCTACTGAGACATCATCTAATTGGATTAAAATGTTACAAACAAGACTTTACAAATCATGTGTGAAAGTTTAATTTTGAAATCAATAAATTCTACTTTTATTCTGGTTTTTCATCGCCAAAAAACAATCGAACGGATGAGCCTCTCGATATTTTCACACCTGGTTCTGGTGCTTGATCGACAATGTAGTCGCCTGTACCACTCGCCTCAATCGATAGGTTAACCAAATAATGGTTTAAATCTTGACGAGTTAAGCCTCGTAGATCCGGCACCTCCACCATTGGTTCCTCTGGCCATCTGTATTCCTTATCTAGTCCGCCTTCACGCGGCTCCACTCCCATAGCTCTTAAGCTGTCTCCAATTATGTTACCGACTATAGGTGCAGCTACAACTCCACCAAACTGTGTTGTATTTTTAGGATTATCGATAGCAAGATACACGACTATTTCTGGATCATCTGCGGGTGCAAAACCGATAAAAGAGACAATGTAATTATTCTCTAAATAGCGTCCGTTTTCCCCGACCTTCTGAGCAGTACCGGTCTTTCCTCCAACACGATAACCTTCTACATAAGCATTTCGTCCGGTTCCTTTGGCAACAACACTTTCTAGTGCATCGCGAATTTGTTCAGAAGTCTGCTCCGATATAATGCGATCCTTTAATAGTGGTTCAGTTTTTTCAACAACCTCTCCTGTTATTGGGTCTAACCATTCATCTGCTACATAAGGCTCATATAAGTAACCCCCATTTACGGCAGCAGACACGGCCATTACTTGTTGGATGGGGGTAACCGACACACCTTGACCAAACGCTGTTGTAGCAAGTTCCACAGGACCTACTTGCTCTGGTTTAAACAAAATTCCATTCGACTCTCCTTGTAAATCAATGCCTGTTTTCTTACCAAAGCCGAATTTATTGATATAAGAAAACAATTTTTCTTCCCCTAATTTCTGCCCTAACGTTACAAAACCGGGGTTACAAGAATTTTGTACGACTTCCAAGTACGTTTGGTTACCATGACCACCACTATGCCAACAATGTATCGTTGCTCCATCAACCTTTATTGCGCCGGTATCGTTATACTCGTCCTCATATAAGTCAACAACTTGTTCCTCTAAAGCAGCTGCAAGTGTAATGATTTTAAAGGTCGAACCTGGCTCGTAAGTACTCCATATAGGTAAGTTCCGATTATAAATATCAGCATTTACTTGTTGGTAGTTTTCCGGGTTAAAATTAGGACGTGAAGACATGCCTAATAACCCACCGTTGTCAGGATCAACTGCAATTGCTAACGCTCCATCTGGATTATATTTTTCAACAGCTAAATCCAATTCACGTTCCATAATCGTTTGCACCCGTGAATCAATCGTTAATTTTAAATCATTTCCATCCACAGGAGCTTCATATACGTCTGCGATATCTTCCATTCTTCGGCCTTTTGCATCAGAATAAAAAGATAAAGTTCCTCGGTCCCCGCTAAGCATGTCATCATAGTATAGCTCTAATCCCATTAACCCTTGGTTATCTATCCCGCTAAATCCAAGGACGTGAGACAAATAAGATCCGTTCGGGTAATGTCGTTTAGAATCTTCAGCAAGGTAAACACCATCAAGATTCAGCGTTTCAATTGCTTCTGCTTGTTGATCCGAAATTTTTCTACCTTCCGGATGAATACGGACAACGTTTGCTCGTTTAGTAACCTCTTGGTATGCATCTTCAACAGACATGTCCAAAATCGAAGCTAATTGATCCGCAACCAGCTGTGGTTCTTTAATTTGCCTCGGGACTACCATTACAGTAGGAGCAGATACATTTTCTGCTAGAACCTCACCGTTCTTGTCCAATATTTGTCCACGTTCAGGTTCAAAAATAATGTCTCTGCTCCAGGAAGCTTTTGCCTTTTCCATTAATTCATCACCAATGATAAATTGCACAAACCCGAGCCTTGCATCAATAATACCTAGAATTACTGCACCAACGAGAAAAACAGTGACTAATCGTTTTCTCATGGTCACATTGGATACACGCTTCATTACAAATCTCCTCGCTTAACAAATGTGTGCTTGTATCCAATATATGAACAAAAGAATTGATTAGAACACTGTTTATCCCATCGATTAAAAACTGCTTTTTTATAATGGCTCTTTACTTAAAGTTTGTTGTTATTAAACTTCGTACTTGAAATAAAATACGTCGTAGTACTCGTGATTTCCGCTCCGGGCAGTCGCTTTCCGCGGGCACGGCTTCAGCTAACTCAGAAGCAAAATGCGCTTCTGAGTGGATCTTCAGCTCGCGCTGTCCCGCAGGAGTCGACTGCCCGGAGCTCAAATCACCCGACGCAAAGAGCAATCCCGTTAGCAGCGTAGGAAATCCACTTCGACTCCTGCGGGACTAGTGGCGTAAGTGAGACCCCGAAAACATGAATTCGAGGAGGCTCACTAGCCCCCCGCGGAAAGCGAAGTGGATTTCCGGAGCGGTGCAAGCACTCTCCAAGTTACGACGCATATTAGCTATTTTGCGTAATAACAACAACCGTTTAGAAAACAACCTTTACAATCATTCTTGATTTGTTGGTCCATTAGGTGGAGCAAATTCTACTGATAATTCAGCTGGCAATGATTGATTTGGACTTACGCTCTGTGATACTGCAAATCCGCTACCAACAATTTCTACTTCTGTGTCCGTTAATTGGGCAAATCGTAGCACATCTCGTGTCGACCACCCAGCTAAATCAGGCATTGTTATATTATCTGTCAGCAATATAACACGTTCACCAGGTAAGATTTCTGTCTCATGTTTTGGATTTATATCATTTATGAACTCACCATTTCCGATAACAGACAGCTTTACACCTAATTGTTCTAGTTGTTGTTTTGCTGTAACAGTTGTCTCACCTTTTAAATCGGGAACGGATACTGTCTCAATAAGCTGAGAAGTATTTTTATCTGGCTCAATTTTTAAATAATGCAGACTATTTTCCATTACATTATTAAAAATAAACGAAACTGGAGCTGAACCTGACTCATGTTCTTCTAGCTCTGGTTTTTTAACAGAAACATACATAATTAATTCTGGATTTTCTTTTGGCGCCATACCTAGAAATGAGAATATGTAATTGGACTCTCCACTTAGATACTCTCCATTTTCTGCTATCTGAGCCGTTCCGGTTTTGCCAGCAACTGAGTAGTCCGCTAAATTATAAATATTATGTGCTGAACCATGTTCTGACGTTACTACGGTTCCCAAAACATCTAACACCTTATTTGCTGTCTTAGCAGAGATTGGCTTTCCAATAACCTCTGGAGTAGTTTCTTTAATAACTTCTTCTGTTTGTGAATCAACAGTTTTAGAAACGATATACGGTCGTACCATTTCTCCGTTATTAGCTATCGCGGAAGCAGCAGCCATTTGTTGGATTGGAGTAACCGTCGTCCCTTGTCCAAAGGAAGTTGTTACTTGTTCAATAGGTCGATCATACAAAATGTAACCCTTTTTTTCTCCGGGTAAATCAATTCCTGTCTTTCGGTCAAACCGGAAGGCCTTTAAATATTCTAAAAATTTACTAGGACCAAGCTTTTCATATGC
This sequence comes from Radiobacillus sp. PE A8.2, assembly GCF_045635475.1. Taxonomy (NCBI): domain Bacteria; kingdom Bacillati; phylum Bacillota; class Bacilli; order Caryophanales; family Bacillaceae; genus Radiobacillus; species Radiobacillus sp. PE A8.2. Next base: position 81,808 of record NZ_JBJGXI010000002.1, read on the forward strand.
AAGCAATGCCGCTGCGACGTTGGATGAACGTTGAATCCCTTCCTGAAAAGAAATGGGTCCCCATCCTTTTCTATTATAATCACGAATCGGCGATATCATATATTCGTTCTGATAGGATCCAGATTGATAGAGTTCGTTCGGATCATATACACCTTCTTCAATCGCTGCAGCTAATGTAAATATCTTCATCGTAGATCCTGGTTCAAACGGAGTTGATATTACATCGTTATACCAGTTTTCAACCTCGCCTATAGCATTGGGATTATAACTAGGACGATTACTTAATCCTAAAATCTCTCCAGTATGGGGATCCATTATTACTGCGGTTATTCTTTCAGGATTATACTGTTCAACCACTTGTGTAAGAGCATCCTCTAATAAGGTTTGAATTTTTTGATCGATAGTTAAATAGATGTCATTACCATTCTTCGGTTCTGTCATAATTTCATCTGGCTCTAGTAGCTTAATATTATATTTGTCACGCTTATAAGAAATAGCACCATCAGTTCCTGTTAATGTATCGTTCAACTGCTGTTCGATGCCTGTAATACCTATCGTCTTTAATTCTTCCTTAGTATCGGATTCTCCTTCTACTTTAACTTCCTTTTTTTGAGTTAACCCAATAACATGCGATGCGAATAAACCATTTGGATAATATCTTTTTGATTCCGTTTCAAATTGGATGCCAGGTAATTCCAAAGCATCAATCTCTTCTTTTATGGTTTGACTTAGGTCTCTACCGTTAGAACCAAACTCCACTTGAAATTTTTTATTATCTATTCCCCACTGAATACTTTGTTTAACTTTGGCTACTTCCATATTCAAGATTGGCGATAGCTTCTCAGCGGTTATTTGCGGGTCCAAAACATGCTTGGGTTTACTTTTATCAACTGTATATTCTTCATCCACAATTGCATAGACACGGTATGTAATTTGATCTTGTGCAAGTACCATTTTATTTTTGTCATAAATAATTCCTCTATTCGCAGGAAGACTATATGAATTCGTCCGCTTTTGTTCAGCCCAATCCTCTAACGATACTCCCGCAACTTCTCCAGTTCCCTGGATATAGAGAAAACGACCCGAAATAACTAAAAACATGATTACAAAAACAATCATAAATACCGCGGACATGACATGGGTAGTTTTGTTTTTTCGCATCACTTATCCGCCCTTAATTCGAAATTTCACTCGCCTGCTTCACTTTTGAATTTTGAATCTTCAAGCCATTTTCTTCAGCAATTCTTAAAATTCTCTCAGGGTTACTTAAATCCTGAACTTTGTATTCTAAGTTGGCATTTAATTCCTGTTGCTGTTTTACTTGTTGTTCTAAGTTTTGTACATCGCGATTTAAACTATCGGCAGAAGCGCTAAACGAAACTGCAAAAAACAAAGCTACTACCATCGCTACCGCAAATGTGGAATAAAGGACTTTCTCCCCGACAGTAATCCACGCCTTTTTATGAACCTTAACTTGGACTTGTCGTTTAGGTTTAGTACTTCTCGTAGGATTTGTTTTTGTTTCCTCCCAAGACTGTTGCCAATTTCTTGCATGCTCTGCACTCATGATTTATTCCACCTCTCCTGATAGATAAATTTGTCATCCCATGGTTTAATTTTTTCTGCGATTCTTAATTTTGCTGAACGTGATCTTCTATTAGCCTCAATTTCCTGTTCATTAGGCAAAATTGGTTTTCTGTTTATTAATTTAAAAGGAGGCTTACTTTCCTCTGGTATCACTGGTATGTTTTTGGGTAATGGAGGAATGGTACTCCACTTCTTAAATGCTTGCTTACATAGCCTGTCTTCTAAGGAATGGAACGTGATGATAGAGATTCTTCCACCAACCGACACTAATTCCGCTGCTTGGTGTAGTACATCATAAAAAGCATTTAATTCATCATTAACAGCGATTCGTATTGCCTGAAATATTCGTTTAGCAGGATGCCCACCCTTACGTCTTGCAGGGGCAGGAATTGCATCTTTTATAATTTCCACTAACTCATAAGTAGTTTCTATTGGTTTCTTCGCTCTTGCTTCTTCAATTTTTCTGGCGATTTGCTTCGAAAATTTCTCTTCACCATATTGAAAGAAAATTCTTACTAGCTTTTCGTATGTCCAATGATTTATTACGTCATATGCCGTCACATCAGCTGTCTGATTCATACGCATATCTAAAGGAGCATCATGCTGGTAAGTAAACCCTCTTTCAATCTGATCCAATTGCGGAGAAGAGACACCCAAATCAAATAAGATTCCATCTACTTCGGTAATTCCTTTTTCTAGTAGTTGTTCTTTTAAATATCTAAAATTGGAGTGAATATAGACAGTTCGATCATTATATTCAGCCAGCCGTTGCTTCGCTGCTTCAATCGCACGCATATCTTGATCAAAGGCAATCAACTTTCCTGATTGGGAAAGTTGTCGGACAACCATTTCTGAATGCCCTCCACCTCCGAGCGTACAGTCTACGTATACTCCGTTCGGTTTTATATGTAATCCATCTACCGCTTCTTGTTTTAATACCGTATAATGTTCAAACATGAAATCACCCGCTTTTGCATCGATTGTTGTTTCATTTTATATATCGAAGTCCATCATATTTTCTGCAATTTCCGCAAAAGATTCTTCAGATTCTTCAAAATATGTTTCCCAATGCTTGTTATCCCAGAATTCAATACGATTGGATATCCCAATAACCACGCATTCTTTATCAAGGTTTGCATACTTCCTTAATGGTTGTGGAATATTTATTCTTCCCTGTTTATCCACTTCACATTCAATTGCACCTGAAAAGAAGAAACGTGTAAAAGCACGGGCATCTTTTTTAGTTACGGGGAGCTTCTTTAACTTTTCCTCTAGGAGTCTCCATTCACTCATTGGGTAGGCAAATAAACATTGATCAAGTCCTCTAGTCACAACAAAATTATCGCCTAAGCCTTCACGAAATTTGGCTGGGACAATGATGCGACCTTTTTGATCAATATTATGTTGGAATTCGCCCATGAACATAGAGACCGCCCCCCACTTTCTTAAACAATTTTACCACAACCCCCCACCTTTCACCACCAATATTTGAAATTATCTATAATCTTATGGCTACTGCTCTTTTTTCATTTTTTAAAAAACACAAAAAAGCCTATCAGCATAGCCGATAAGCTTATTTGAAGATGTAGATCATTATCTCCACCTAAATGGTGGGGGGTTGTGGTGAATTATATATATAGTAGGTAATGTTCTTGATCAAAAGCATAAGATTGATCTAAAATACCCTTCACTATATCTTTCCCATATTGATTAATAAACGGAAGAATATTCCAATACCTTTCTTGTAATCCACCTTCTGGGCGCATCATCACGGAAAGCGTATCGAATTCAGATAATGCTTTACCATGTTTTTCTTCTAATGCTTGTAACAATTTATCTTGTAAGAAATCGACATCCCGAAAAAGATAAATTAAATTTTTCTCCGCAACCTCTCCTAAATCTGGACGCAGGTCCTTAGCCAATTGCTTCATTGGCAGATGTGCTCTTTCAATTGATAGTTTCACTTGATCAGCTAGTCGTTCAATCGGTGGTGTAGTTTGATTGGCTAACCATTGACTACGTTGTAAATCGACACCATCGCATACTACTTGACTAGGATCAAGTCCATATTTATGAAGACTTTTTTCTACGTTGCGATTGATTATTGTTAAAGATAATCGCGGCAATACTGGTGGCATCTTCAAATTCAAGGCATGAAAACCTGGTTTTAATATCGACCAATAACCAACTTCACCCGGACCTCCTAGAAAGGCTAAAGTTGGAAAAACCAGGTCTTGCATGATTGGACGGGTAACAACATTATTGCTAAGAAGCTCTGGATGGTTCGATGCAATATCTAATAGTTCTTCAGATGTAAACACACATTCATTCTGTTTACCAACCCAGTTGCCTTCCTCGTCTTTAGTCAGCAAAACTCTTGCTCCGTCTAGATGATAAAATAGATGCCCCTCCTCTGGCAATACTTCAAGCGAAATATTATATCCAGATTGTTTCACTTGTTGAGATGATTTGTATACCCCTTCACTTATAGCCGGTTGATGTTCAATCATTTGTTTAAAATAACTGCTTTCCAACTTTCTCAAGCGTTTATCACCAGAATCAACGAGTACTAATCCTTCTTGGTCAAACAGATAAAATATAAGATTAGCAAAGAAATCCACAAATGTATCCGATGTTTCTATAATCTTAGAAAATTTCTCATGAATAGATGCCGTGTGTTGCGTTTCATTTAGTTGTTCAAATACGCGTTCCATCCATTGTCTTGTTATATCTTTATCAATAAAAAAATCTGACATCGACATTTTACTATGTACTCGTTGAAGCGTTTTAAATTTTTTCATACGAGATTGCATCTCTAACATAATGTGATTAATTTCGTCGAAATCGTGATCTTCACCAGCAATCCAAAAAACAGGAATAACCGGTATTCCTAACTGTGCTTCTTTTGCCTTCGCTAATTGTATAATAGATACAATTTTATGGATTGTATAAAGCGGTCCGGTTAATAGACCCGCTTGTTGACCACCAATGACCACAACACTTCTACTATCCTGTATGCGTTCAATATTATGCAACGTTGATTCCGGAGCATTCCACTCTCTATTCACTTGTAGTAGTAAATTTGATAGTGCTTCTCGTTGAAAATCTCTTTCATTTAGTTCGGCTAGTCGCTTCGGAAAGGAATTTTCATCATAAGGTGGGTAATCAAATTTATTTAAAATAAGGTCGTTTTGATTTCTATAATCACTAATTAATCGATTAAATGTATTTAATTGAATGGATTCGATCCACATGCAATAGTGCTCCTTTGTTTCAAAATTAGTTTTAATCATATTTTACAGAAAAATTCGTTTAATTTCACATGTTCTGTTCAAGCAGTGAAAATGGATTTAGTAAACCCGAACAAAAAAAGAACGATATAAAGAAAATGAAAATAAGAGAAATACAAAACGCCAAGCGCGTTTTAAAAATAATGGAATAACTATTTTTCCATGCGCCTTCCATTGCACAAATGCAACACCACTAATTACCAATAAACAAGTTAGACAAATCAACCTTATTAAAGATTTTTCAGGTAAGGTTTAGGATAGTGTTGCTACGGCCAGTATGTATAACGGAACCGTGTAATCAACTGCTATATGTATAGCGTTCCGCCTAGTGCTCTTGTATTTAATAGCTATAAAATAAATTGCAATAGTAATTATAATCGGTATCGTAACAGAAAGCGCTATTAGATTAACCATCTTTGTCTTCTCTTTCCCGATAGCACTCCAGTGCTTTGATGCTCTGATAAACAAACCGAGTATAAGGAATGTCAACGCTAGCATGTTTTAACAGATATCCTGATATACCCTCAATTTCGGTTAGTTGATTATTTTTTAAATCCATTTTCATAGACGACTCATTTTCGTTTGTATTGCCAGCTATTCCTATTACTCTTCTCCACTGCTTCTCCGCATTTAATTGTAACACGCTTGCGGCTTCTTTACACAGTTGTTTGCCTAGTGCAACTACATGGGGATTCGTTAGTATCTCACCATTCTTCACTTGAAAAAGTGCCGTTAGAGGATTAATAACAGCATTAATTACTAGCTTTTCGCTGAGCATTACATGCCAATTTTGTTCGATTTCAACCGGGAACGACAGACTATCTATCGCTTTATAAGTAGAACTCAGAACTAACTCGTTGCCACTTAATAATGCAATATTAAGTTTTCCTTTTCCTGTGTGAATTACACTATAATCATTCACTTTTAGCGCTCCATGCTCAAAGGTCCCTACAATGATTGTTGATGCGAAATCCATCTTGTTAATAAGATCGATATGTCCCATACCATTTTGAATGAATATTAATGTGCTGCTACTATTTTTTAAGACAGTCAATATCTGCTCGATTTGATAATATTTTACACATATAAAGATAAAATCCTCTTGTTGTAATTCATCAATCAACATCGCACGTACTTGAAAAATATCAGGACTAGATAAAAACTCGATTCCAATTTTGTTGATCATATGTTTTTGGTCTTGTCTTCTAACATAAATAGTTACTTGATGGCCTTGGTCGGCTAAGAGGCTACTAATTAATAATCCTACAGCCCCTCCCCCTATTACACCTATTTTCACATACTTCACTCCCGTTTTGATCAGATACCTATTGAATTTACAAGCTTAACTTTTTCTGTTTTCTATTATAGTTGTACTATGTATGTTTTTAAAAGGATGACGCTTTATAGAAGCGAATAAATTTGAGGAATAGATTACAGCAGTAAATGCAGACAACTATTTGTTCCCGTGAATGGTATAAAATTCAGTTTTTTATAAACACAAATAAAACCCTTGCTGATCTTATGATTCGCAAGGGTTACTTCTGTTTTTTAATCTATAATTGTTTTTTGACGGTCTGACGACTCAATTAAGTTCCAAACGTGGCTCATTTCTTTCCACGCTTTTTCATGATTTTGTAGCTTTTTCTTCAACTCTTCCATTTCCTCTGTTAACTGTTGAATTTTAAAATCTACAGTTGATGAGCTCTTTTCATAATTATCTAACTTCATTCTTTCTAATAATGATATAGCAGCATCAAGTGTTCCATCGTTATTAGAATCCTCGACAATTGAAACACTATCTATGGAATCCATTTGCTGTTTTCTATCTTTTTTAGCCATAACAATTGCTTTTTGATATTGCTTTCTAACTGAGGCATTCCAACGAAATCCGCATGCAGCAGGCGTACGCGATAATCGTTTCCCTACCTCTTTAAAGGCCTCTAATTGCGTCTTCCCTTCTCTTATATAGCGTAATACCGTTTCTGCTAATAACACATCTTCATCTTGACTCCATGCATCTTGTCTAGTGCTATTCATTCCACCCCTCCTTGTTACATCGTTTGCTATCAATGTATGCAAACAATAGGGGTGATAGAATAAATCTTTTCTATTTTTATAAATATTTTTAAATGCAAACGTGTTATAAAATGGTATCAAGAAAGCAATACATTCTTAAATACATAGGAAAAAGAGTCATCTAGCAGATTGGCTAAATGACTCTTTTACAGACCCGTTATACGAGTTAATTTATTATTGATCAACCACTTGTTTTCCGTCATATTGTCCACAAGATTTACAAACATGGTGAGGTTTTGTTGATTCACCACAATTTGAACATTCAATCATGCCAGGTACATGTAACTTCTTGTGCGTACGACGTTGATTTTTAACTTTTTTAGAAGTTCTTTGCTTAGGTACTGCCATGTCTTACACCTCCTTCATACACGAAACGAAAATCCTAGGTAAAGGCAGAGTTAATAAACTTTACCTAAACGATTTTGCTATTTATCGTTATCATCTAATAATGATTGCAATTTTTGTAGGCGTGGATCTATTTTTTTCTCCGTTTTGTGTTCGGATTTTAATTCCCAGCCTTCTCCTTTTGTGATTGCATTTTCTTGCGCTTTTTCGTCATCAGAAAACACACGAAAAGGAACTTCCAATAAAACATTTTCCTTTATATATGGAGTTAAGTCAAGCATTTCTCCATCTACAGGATGAATTTCTGAGTCATCTTCAACCTTGTAATACGGTGAAGTAGAGTAAATTTCTCTCGTATCAATGTGAAAGGGATAATTGACGTCAACCAATGTTCTTGCACACGGCAAGGTCATGGTACCATCAATGGTAAAATGAAATGTTATTTCATTTCCTTGCATAGTTGCAAATCCTTTTACATGAACAGGTTCAATACTACGTATATCATTGTTCATATCTTTGATTTCAGAGACGTCTACATCTTCTTCAAATTTTACTGGTTCAGACCCACTAATTTTAAATTTTTGCACAGGAAACTTCATTGTTTTCACCTCAAGGCAACAAAGGTTATTTTAAAAGGAAATCATTGTTTTGTCAATATTTTTTCTTTACAGTAACTTATTTATTCTTTATACGTGTGATGTTTTATATCCTAACATAAATTTTATCCAATAAGCAATATCCACACCTACCAAATTGTTTTTGGAGTCGCTTCGTAATTGTGCTAATATATGGGTATGAATAGCAGTCCATATTATGCGTTAGATGGATTAGTATAACCAGCTATTCTTTAAAATCATCTAAATTATAAAAGGGATGTTAAATGATGAAAGCCTGTGGACTAATTGTTGAATATAACCCATTTCATTACGGTCACCTTCATCATCTACAGCAATCTAAGACAATTACGTCTGCAGATTGTATGATCGCTGTTATGAGTGGAAACTTTCTCCAACGTGGTGAACCAGCTATTATTGACAAATTCCATCGCGCACAAGCAGCTATGGAGGCGGGAATTGATTTGGTAGTTGAGTTACCTTATGCATATGCCGTACAGCATAGTGACATATTTGCGGAAGGTGCAACAAAAATACTAGACGCCCTAGGTGTGTCTTCGGTATGTTTTGGAAGCGAAAATGGTAACATACATGGATTTACAAGCGCGGTACAAACCTTAGATCAAAAGCAAACTGATTTTCAAGAAGAATTAAAAAGACAATTAGCGGAAGGATTATCTTTTCCAGAAGCAAGTCGAAAAGCATATCAATCTATTGGGCTTACTGATGGTGAAGTTGATCTATCAAAACCTAACAACATTCTTGGTTTTAGCTATACAAAAAGTATTTACAATCATCAGCTTGCTATACAACCAACTACAATTAAGAGAATTAAAAATGACTATCATGATACTGAAATTGACCATAGGATTGCAAGTGCAACAAGTATACGTAAGGAGTTACTAGATCGCAGTGAGTTAACAAATAAGGTTAGGGCATCATTACCAATTTCTACACAAAAGCAACTACTAACCTACAAACAAAATGCACACCACTGGCACCAATGGTCTAGTTATTTTCATTTTCTTCAGTACCGTGTAAATACGATGACCGAAGCAGAATTACAAGGGATTCATGGCGTAGAAGAAGGTCTCGAGTATCGCATTAAACGGACAGCATTAGGAGCAGTTGATTTTGAATCATGGATGCATGAACTTAAAACAAAACGATATACTTGGACCCGATTACAACGTGTTTTCGCAAATATTTTAACGAATACAACAAAACAGGAAATTTCGCCTTGGATTTCAAATATTACAATCCCCTACATCCGAATATTAGCTATGAATAACAATGGGAGATCTTTTCTGCATCAGCAAAAAAAGCAGCTATCTATACCCTTGTTAACAGGATTAAAGAAGGACACACATCCTCTAATGAGGATAGAAGAAAAGGCTTCTGATACATATTATAGTATTATTCATCCAACCAGTCGTATCCCATTACGCAAGCAAGAAATTGTTCCACGATTGATTGATATAAGCAAATAAAAAGATGTAAGCTCCCACGTAACTGGAGCTTACATCTTTTTTTAAGCACACAAATTAAGCCACGACTATCCGGTATCACCGCTTTTGTTCTTATGCTTTTGGTTCTAACTGTTTTAGATAATCTAGCGCCTGATCAAAAGTATCAATTGGTACTACCTTTATGCTACTGCCAATATCTTCTGCAGTCTGCTTAGCAATCTGATAGTTAGAATTTGCTGCACCACCTTCATTTGGAGCAAAGAAAATTTCACAGCCTTCATTATTTGCAGCAATCACTTTTTTGTCGATACCACCAATTCTATTTACATTTCCATCATAATCAATTTCACCTGTACCAGCTATCTGGTAGCCTTTTGTTAGATCTTCTTCTGTAAGCTGATCATAAATTTCTAAAGAAAACATTAGACCTGCACTTGGCCCACCAATTTGTCCACTAGAAAAATTAACAGGTGGATCAACCGTCACTTCTCGATCCGTTACTAAGCTAATTCCTATGCCTACCTTTTTTGTTTCTCCCGGAAACTTTTGTAGTGTAATTTCTTCTATTTGTTCGTTCCCCTCACGTTCAATTGTAAGTTGAATTGTATCACCTGCTGCCTTGCCACCAACATAATCCATTAAGTCATTTGTATTTTGAATTTCTACGTTATCTAGTTTAGTTATTTTATCACCAGGTTGCAATATCCCTTCAGCTGGCATTCCTTCTACTACAGCAACAACATAAACACCTATATACTGAATATCAATTGTTTTATTTGCAGCTTGATAAGCTACGACCTTTGATGCTTCTTGTGAACCTTCCATCATTTGTAACTGTAATCTAAAATATGCATCCTTTGATATCCCTTCTGGAAAAACATTCTCAATAGGCGTTATTTCCTGATATGGTCGGATCGAAGCCCAGAGGTAAGAAAATGGCGTTGCAGTAATGCCACTAACTGTTACTAAATGCATGTCCCCTTCGCTTGTAAAGCCATCATTTACTGTAACAATAGGATTTAGTGCATCTGCTCCCCCTGGTTTATATATATAATAAGGGAGTCGGTACCCTACTAAAAATGTAATTAGCACAAGTATAATAATTGACGGAATAAAATATTTCCGATTAAGTTTCATTGTTTTTCTCCTTCCAGCTGTTGATGCAGTCATTGATGGCATTTATTTTGCTTTCGGCCTCTTTCTCACCCTCAGCAATAATGTCCAATATATTCGTGAATGCGCGAGCGCTATAGCTTGATACGTTTGGTTTTAACATAACATCAGCATGAAGACCAATATGACTTACTAGTTCATCTTGCATAATATCGATGCTCTGAAGCATCACATCATAGATCGAGTTAATTTCTCTGTTATAAGTAAAATGAGAACAATCAATAGCAATAACAATGTCAGCACCCATATCTCTGGCTACCGAAACAGGAACACGATCGATGACACCCCCGTCTACGTATAGTTCACCATCGATGTTTTCCGGAACGAACACACCTGGAATAGATATACTCGCTCTTACAGCCTTAGCAGGTGAACCATCAAAGAAAACTTTTTTCTTACCGCTATATAAATTAGTTGCTACTATACCTACAGGAATATCAAATTGTTCTATACTTTTGTGAAATGTAAACAAACGGATATACTCTTTAATTCTTTCTCCTTGAATAAAACCCATTTTAGGAACTGTGAAATCTAAGAAATATTTTCTTTTAAATGTTTTAGCCAACTGGTATAATCCATCCACCTTTTGACCAGCACCATACAATGATCCCACTAACGATCCCATACTACTTCCTGCTATTAAATCAATCGGTATATTATTTTCTTCAAACACTTTCAGTACGCCTGCATGCGCAAAACCTCTTGCTCCTCCAGATCCTAAAGCTAATCCTATTTTGGGTCGTCTCACGAAATTTTCTCCCCTTAAAATTACGTTTTTATTTATAATATGGCATAAAAAAAACAACTATGTGCGTATATTGATAGAGACTTGCTTGTACAAGGAAAAGCACAGGTTGTTCTGGTATTAAAGATACAGGCAAACACCACCACTTTGCATGGTAACACCTGTGGGACCTTTTTGAGCGCTCGTACGGAGGTTTTGGTGCTTTTTAAAGAACCTCTTCTAAAAGGAGCTACGCCTATTTTACAATGACATAAGTAATAAGTACAGAAATGTATCAGCTAGGAGGCCACAACGTTGAATCCAAAAATAAAATCATTGATTCTAGCTGGTGGCGCATTATTTATTGCCATCGCTATTATTCAACACCCTAAAGAAGCATTGGAAGCGAGTAAAAATGGCATTGATATGTGGTGGGGAACAGTATTTCCCTCACTACTCCCATTTTTCATCACTGCCGAACTGCTTATTGGTTTTGGTGTTGTCCGATTTATCGGTGTATTGTTTGAACCAATCATGAGACCTGTATTTAATGTTCCTGGTGTTGGTAGCTTTGTATGGGCAATGGGGATGGCAAGCGGTTATCCATCAGGTGCTAAGATTACCACTAGACTTAGACAAGAGAATCAACTAACTCGAATTGAAGCAGAGCGACTCGTATCCTTTACGAATGCATCAAACCCATTGTTCATTATAGCTGCCGTATCAGTTGGTTTTTTTAATAATCCAAAACTCGGGATATTATTAGCTGTTTGTCACTACGTAAGTAATACTTTAGTAGGGATATGCATGCGATTTTATGGAAGAGAACAGCGTACAGCAAAAATAAATAGACAAAAAGAAAAGTTTAGTGTGTACAAAGCGTTCCAAGAAATGCACCGGACACGTTTAAAGGATAGGAGAGCATTTGGTAAGGTTTTAGGAGACTCTGTAGTAAATTCTGTACAAACACTATTGATGATAGGCGGATTTATTATTATGTTTTCTGTGTTTACAAAATTATTATATTTGGCTGGAATCTCAGGGATCATCGCTAGCTTTTTATCTGGTTTTCTACAAATAATTGGTATTCCATCTGAATTGGCATTACCTATCTTTTCGGGGATGTTTGAGATTACACAAGGTGCCCAAATGATTGCACAAGTATCGATCACAGATGTTTTACCTCTAGCAATCGCGGTCAGCTTTATACTTGCATTTAACGGCTTTTCTGTGCAAGCCCAAGTAGCTAGCATTATTGCTGAAACAGATATACGTTTTGCGCCTTATTTTTTCGCGCGGATTTTACATGGTATTTTCGCGAGTGTATTAACAATTGTCCTATTTAAACCATTATACCTAGACCAGCAAGTAGTTGGTAAGCAGATCATACCCGTTTTTTCTCAGAAAGACAGCTCAGCGCTTTTTGACGCTTGGACTTTATTGCAGACGATTGGTCCCATCATTACACTTCTTTCACTGCTAATCACCATTGTGATATTATACAATCGAATCTTTGGTAATTCGACAGCACATTAACACATTATTAATAGAAATCCCTTGGCAATAAGTACTATTGATTTGCCAAGGGATTGATAGTGATTTATGATTGTTTAAATTTTTGTTTTAGCGCCTTTTCGACAATATCAGGAACCAGGTCGGAGACATTTGCATGGTATTTAGCCACTTCTTTTACCATACTTGAACTCAAAAATGAATATTGATTATTAGTCATCATAAAAAATGTCTCAATTTCTTCATTCAATTTTCTATTCATTGAAGTAATTTGTAGTTCATATTCAAAATCGGAAACAGCTCGTAAACCTCTTAAAATTACTTGTGCGTTCATATCACTAGCATAATCCATTAACAGTCCAGAACAAGAGTCAACCGTTACATTGTCTAAATCATCCGTTACAGCCTCTAAGAGATGAACACGTTCATCTACAGAAAACAGTGGTGCTTTTGACTGATTATTAAAAACAGCAACAATAACTTGATCGAACACTTTTGCTCCTCTTTGGATAATATCTAGGTGTCCATATGTCACAGGATCAAAGCTTCCCGGACAAATAGCAAGTCTAGTCATGTTTACAACTCCTTTCTAGCAAACAGTGTTATTGTCGTGCTATTTGCATATGTTGCTGACTTCATTTTTTCGTAACTTATGTAACTAGATGGTAGAGACATGTTTGCGTCATGCTCACACACGATGATACCTTTTTCTGACAACAATTGATTTTCAGCTAGCTGATCCAGTAATTTCTCATAAGAAATTTTGTGATATGGCGGGTCCAAAAAGATCAAATCAAATGTAAGCCCTCTTTTTGCTGCCGCTTTAATGGCACGAAAACCATCTGTACAAAACACCTCTGACTGATTTTCTAAATGAAGCAATTGCAGGTTTTCATGAATGATTTTAACAGCTTTAGGTTGCTTGTCTACAAAAATGGCTTGCTCCATACCTCTGCTAAGCGCCTCGATTCCTAAAGAACCACTACCTGCAAAAAGATCCAAACAACTGCCCCCATTAAAATAAGGACCAATCATTTGGAATAATGCTTCTTTTACCTTGTCTGTTGTTGGTCTAGTTAACTGATTGGGAACTGGTTTAATTGGCCGCCCTTTATGTACACCTGAAATTACTCTCATATAGGCACCTCTTCCTATTAGATACGCATTTATCCTATCATAAAATACGATGATAAAGAAATCATCTAGCAATGTATAAATTTAGTTTCATCGTACATAATAACATAGTGAAGCAGCTAACAATCCTATTAGTTGCCTCACGAACACGGAGAAGGCTTACGTTTCCCCATAAGTTCTTCCTCCGGTTTCTCCTCTCCCTTTGCCTTTTTGTTTTCTTTTGAAGGCAAAAAGGGCCTGCAGAATTATCTGCAGGCTTTTTTTTGTAAGATAAGAAAGCATATAAATTTGTACAAGTGTCTAGCTACAGCGACCACCAACTAGCGAGACTTCCCTCACCTCCGTACGTTGGTAAACGGGCGCTTGCACTTTTTATAATCTAAGTGAGGAAAAATCATGCGTTCTACTTTTAAATACCCATTTTATAATCGTATTCTTTTGCCCTGTCTGCTTTCGCGTTTTCAAAATTTGTTCGTACAAATGGCTTATACGACTCTTCCACTTTAGATACAAAAGGTAGTTTTCTTAGTCTTAATTGTTTATCTTCAACTTCATCCTGATTCACATAAAGAACAGCATAACGAGCATCTTTGGCTACATATATGACATGACCATAACGTCGTATTTGCTTAACGTTTTTCATGTGTTGAAACCATACAACAAGTCCTTGTCGCTTTACTCTCATATATTGGTCCTCACTCTTATCTATATTTTGTAATCTCTTGATTAAGATGCCTTACAGCCACAGCCGCCTCCGGAACCGCAACCACAACTACTATCTGTGAGTATCGCGCCATCCTTAGGTACTTTCACTTGCTCACTAGCGCTACGTGCTACTATTTCACTTACGTCATCTAATAATGTTTGAAGGTTACGTTCAGCAATTTTAAAGCTGGCTACTTTTTCATTCATATCCATATCTCTTTTTGTCGAACGAATATTCTTCATAATCGAATTAAAATCGGGATGATATCTACCGAAACGTTGAACTTCTTCATATTGTTCTTTTACGGTAATAAAAGCATTAATTAGCCTTTGAGCTTCCTTGTCATCCTTTAAGGCTTGTCTTTCTAAATTATATTGTTCCATGACATCTGATTGCAGAATCATTTGTCCTATATATTCTGACCGATCTATTATATCAACAATCTCTAATGTGGCTATCATGTTTGTTTATCCACCTCCACATTACTTATCATACCAAGAATCCTCCGAATTTAAAAGAGGCAGGCCATTAATCCTTCATCGAGCCTGCCATTTGTATTAACATCGATACAAGCTGCACTTGACTTGACAGCTTATCGATTCTTTGGTTAACAGTCTTGCCATAAAAAACTTTTGCTTCTTTTTCCATCGCTGTAATGTGATCTGGATTCCGAGAAAGGTAGCGATACCATTCTGGATTAGAACGAATAAAGCGGCGCAAATCCTCTCTCTCTTGCAAGTATTGATTAATTGATGGTTGCAATTAAATAACCTCCTTAATCTTTACTCATAGGAAAAGGACCACTATTCTGTCGTTTATTTGGCAATTGTTTTTTGACATCACGAAATTGACCAATTAATGATTGAATATTCGTAATTGCACCATTTAACTGATTAATATGTCCTTCTACTTTATTTAAATCTACATTTTCCATCATTTTCATTACTTGATTCATAATTTCCTTATTATCTTTTTTAGTTTCTGATCCATTAGATGTGTCTCCTTCATGATCAGCGCTATTATTTTTGAATTTTTCCCAACTAGGATCATCTTCTCCAAGTAATACCCACTTTTCATAATATGTCTGCCAATGTCCACCATTTTGTTTAACATCCTTTATTAAACCAGGATGATTTTTCACGAATGTTTTAAATTCACGTATCGACGGATGTAGTTCTTTATCAGCCAACTTTAGTCACCTCAATTCTACGATGTCACCAATATTTTATGACAAAGCCCAATACAACGTGACAATATTGATTGTATGTTTCTTATATCGGTTACTTCTACGAGTATATGAGGTTTTGTAATTATGGTTTTTGTAAGAAGTTTTGTGTGTAGTAATAACGATATACCCCTACACCTAAGTGGGTATATTCCCCTTTAAGAAGTGCTTCACGATGCCCTTCACTATTTAACCAGCCTTCGACAGCGGCAGGCCCATCTGTATACTGTGCAGCTATATTTTCTCCTGCTGCTAAGTAATAAATTTCATCCGTAGTTAGTCTTTCTTTTAATCCTTCACCATCCAAGGTGTAATGAGAGAAATAATTGTTTTCTTCCATATCTTTACTATGCATAAAGGCAACTTCCGCAACTTCTTGATCCCAATCAAGACTTGGTTCATTAAATCGATGCCGAATTATATTAGTTATATCATATATTTGTTGTTCCATCCCAACCTGTATAGTATCCCACTCCTGCTCAGACAAAATTGGGGTTTCAGGTAAATCTCCTCGATAAAAAATTTCATAAGGTCTTTGCAATAGTAAAACATCTGCAGAAACAAGTCGGATAGAAGACAATTTTTCAGTAAACGTATCAAAATAACATTGAATAAATACATCGTCTGAGATTTGAACAGCAGGTCTCATTGATAAATCTTCTGCAGTTAGCAGAAAACGATAAGATTGAAGTCCTTTGTTAAATGAAATTTCTTCTTGAAAATCTAATAATTCGTTGACTGTCTCATAAGACTGTCCAATTTCAATAGGTTCCGTATCCAACTCACTCCCAGTAGCGTAAATCGTAACGACCTGATTATCCTCAACACCAAATTGAATTACCTTTTCCGCGCGGTCTGTATAGATCCACCAAACGTAATTATATGAACTTAAATCTTTTCTTACTGGTTCTCCAAGTTCCTCTACTAGAAAACTAGTATCTTTTCCAATCCAATTATATAATTCTCCATTAAGTCCAGATATGACTGTCTTCTTTACAGGCAATGCTTTAATATCAATGCTTAATTCCTTGGGTAAAACATTATCCTCCACATTAGAAAATGCATTTTCTGTTTGCAAATTATTTTGCATGTAATAAAATAACCCGCCTATGACGAGTGCTATGATAATAAATGCTCTTAATCCCCTCATATTAATATCTCCTTTATCATACTCTCTTACATTATAATTTATTTCTAAATTGATTATGTATAAATAATGTAAATACTACTGAAATTTAGCAAAAAAAACGAAGTATGGTTAATATACTTCCATACTTCGTTCAAAAATAGATTGCTACTTGTTCCTCTTATTTTAATGTAGTTCAGGTCTTTCTGATATTTCTTCTAAAGCATGTCCTGCTGCTTCATTTGATTTATAATCTATTGCTAAATCACCAAGTGATACAACACCAACCAATTCTCCTCTATCCACGATTGGTAGACGACGAATTTGGTGCTCCGCCATCATGCTGCTTGCTTCTTGTACAGTTGTATCAGGTGTTGCCGACACTAACTGATCACTCATCACTTCTTTTACTTTACTAGTTCCAGTTTTATCATTTGCATAACCACGAATTACAAGGTCCCTATCAGTAACCATTCCCAATAATTCTTGATTTGATCCACAGATTGGAATTGCACCAATGTTTCGATCTTTCATTTTTTTTGCAACTTCTGAAACTTGGGTCTCTGCAGTGCAATAAGTAATATCTGTGGACATAATCTCTTTTACTGATTTCATAGTGGTCCTCCTTTAATGAATTTGATGGTTCTTCCATTCATTTTTATTCTTACCTAGTTTATAAATATCTTGCATTAGAAAGATAACGAATAAAGATTTTTAGATAAATTTTCTTATGTAGAACTGTATCCATTGCAACTTGTTGCTTTTCGTACTATTATTAGTATAGGTTATTTACATATTTGTGAGGTGGAATTAATGAAAATAGAAAATACTGGAATTGAAGGTGCAGTAGTTGATTTAAAACCTTTAGACCATCTAATGGATAAAATAGCTTTTGTTCGAGCTGGTCAATGGGATTATGAACGTGTTACATATGACTATAAAATCGGCGCTGTTGAAAAAAACATTACATACTATGTTCGAATTCAGGCCTATGCTCTTGAAGGTGACGTAGATCGAGGGAATGCAGTACTGCAATTAACTACCCCTTTATTAGGAAAGCACTATTATCCTCACGGGCTAGAGTATGGAGAACAGGAAAACTTTCCAGAAAGTGTTGTTGATCGAGCAAAAACACTTTTATCAAAAGCAAAAGAAGAAATTGATAAAAATAAAAAATAACCATTACTAGGCTGTTGATTTATTTAAATTAACAGCCTTTTTATCAAACGCTCAACTGCTATTCACAGTACATAATTTTTTTATATCTAACATCTATTCAAATTTGAAAACTCGTGCTATATTTTCATTAGACTCTCGTCACTAGGAAAGGAGATTCGCATTTAAATTGTTTCGATACTTGTCAAAACGCCACTGGATACTTATTTTATTAGCTATACTCGCTATAATTGTAGGTTACTTTATATTACCGGTTTCGATACCATTAATTATAGCTTTTTTTACATCATTAATGTTAAACCCTGTAATTCGATGGATGCAACTACGTTTTAAATCAAATAGAAAAGTAGCTGTTATTATCGTATTTATTGCCTTCTTGCTACTTATTAGTATATTAGGAACGTATACCGTTACTAGAGCTGTAACATTGGTTGTGAATATTGCAGAGAATACTCCTTCATATGTGAATCAAATTAGAGACAAGGTTGTTGAGTGGGAAACAGATATTGACCATCTTGCACAAGACCTACCTGTAGAGTTTGTAAAAGAGGTTAAAGACGGCGTCAAAAAATCGGTTGATGGTTTAGGTGAAACTGTTAAGGAAGAATTCCAACTTGAAAAGATTGCTTCTGCCGTTGGAAAAGTCCCTCAATACCTAGTGAGTCTGCTTGTTTATTTAATCTCTTTATTTTTGTTTATGCTAGAATTACCAAAACTAAAAACAAAATTTTATGAACATCTTACTGAAACTACAGCGGAAAAAGTACAATTTATGAACGCACGACTGTCCTATGTTATTCTAGGATTTCTAAAAGCTCAATTTCTAGTAAGTATAATTATCTTTATCGTATCTCTATTAGGTTTACTGTATATAACACCTGAGTATGCAATTATTATGTCACTAATAATTTGGATTATCGATTTTATTCCAATCATCGGTTCGATCGTAATCTTAGGACCATGGTCCTTGTACATGTTTATAACGGGTGATATTGCAATGGGTGCACAACTTGCAATATTGGCTATCGTATTACTCGCTATTAGAAGAACGGTAGAACCAAAAGTAATGGGTAAACATATAGGTCTTTCTCCTCTATCTACTTTAATAGCCATGTACTTAGGTTTACAGCTAATTGGGATCTTAGGTTTCATCTTGGGTCCGATATTATTAATTGCCTTTAACTCTGCTAAGGAAGCAGGAATTATTAAGTGGAAATTTAAATTTTAAACACAAAACGCGCACCGTACCTGGTGTGCGTTTTGTTGTTTGGCTGTTTCTAAAAGATTGTTGTTTATTACGTATAAGAGCTGAAAGCCGACCAACATTAAAAAATAAACAAACCACATGAGACTCTGTTTTTTAATGATCAATTGCTTTACTTTCCCATTCAAGTGCCTGTGCATAAGGATATCTACCTTACCTAGTTTAGAGAGTAGGAGTTTACCATCACTTGTAAAGGATGCAGCTCTGCGAACAGGCTGGTAAGTTTTCTTCTTATTGTTGTATAGTTCGCAGATGCCAAACTGTGTAAAGGTAAGGCTAAGCTAATCTTTGTGTTTTTTCAGCTTCGGGTATGATAACTGTTTATAGAAGAAATTTGAGAATCCTTTCTCTAGGTGAAGTGGCTGTAAGGATAATTCTTTTAACATTGGAATGGACTTTTTAACCCGTATTTGTTGTTTTTACATAACTGTTCGCCTATAATTTCGTTTTTCGCTTTTTATAGCAACGTTGCTTATCGAGAACGGTAGAATTATACTGCATGCGACAGATATTGATATCCAGTGTTCTAATTTGTTTACTTGTTCGTCCGTTGGATAAATGGCATATTTATAGTTCACCAGTAAAAGGACTCCACTGTCCTTTGTAGTTTATATTATAACTTCATAAAACCATAACGAAACGAACGTTTGTTCTTAAAATAAGAAAAGAAGAGGAATTCTTAACTGTATGTTAAACTATAATTTCTTGCATTATTAGTATGTAGCTTATGAAGTAATTCGTTGCCTTCATTTTAAGTAGCAACTCGTAAAGGTCCGGGGTTATTGCGCTTATTGACACCAATATCAGTTGGTAGAAATTCATATTTATATGTATAATTTGTCAATTCCCAACTAAACATACGATAAAGCTCTACAGAGAACGGGTGTAGCATTGACCATGTATACCCTTTTTGTTGTTCTCATGTAATAATTGCACAATTAATTGCTCTACATGCCCTTTATTACGGTATTCTGGCCATGTTACTACTCCTGCAATTCCACCAAATGGTACTATTTGGTCTCCTAACTAACAAGCAAATGGGCATAGATGCGATTTAACTGCTAAACAATCCTGTTCGTAGCTACCTAGCATTGTTTGACTCTCCATCATCTTAATTCGCCTAATTGCACCGCTTGGTTGTAATCATTCATTGGAACATGGACTATTTTATCCATTTATATCCCTCCGCTTATGATAATACAACAAGTCATACTCCTGTCTAACTAATAAAAAATTATTATGAAATAACACTCGCTGAGAGTTGTAATTAAATTTATCACAGCTAGCCGTGATCATCACAATACCTTGATCAAAAGCCCAATTACATAAAACATAAACAGCTTCTGAAGCATAACCAATTCGCCTCATTCGCGGAACAATTTGATAGCCAATATCGACAACATGAT
Source organism: Radiobacillus sp. PE A8.2 (assembly GCF_045635475.1). Lineage (NCBI taxonomy): Bacteria > Bacillati > Bacillota > Bacilli > Caryophanales > Bacillaceae > Radiobacillus > Radiobacillus sp. PE A8.2. Next base: position 102,635 of record NZ_JBJGXI010000002.1, read on the forward strand.
TAGAGGATTTACCCTTAAATCCGATTTCACCAAGAATTTCATTTGTTTCTTTATGTAATATTAACCAGGGGCCATATCCTATTTCACTTGGGTCTTGTACTAATCGCTCCGAATACATAGGTAATAATGCTTGTAAAGCAACTGATGGCCAATCATGATCTAATGGGATTTCATACAAAGTGAAGAATTCTAGTGGGTTAATTGCAAGCATTTTAGCCATATCAAGATCAATTGGCTTTAACATAATTCGATGACCAAACAATTTCAATTCCTATGCATCCCCTTTAAAAAATAGCTAGAATAAGTAGAGGGACTATCTCTTAACTTATGTCAAAGAGATAATCCCTAATAAATCAAATACCTAGAATCGCCTTAATCATACTTGTGGTTCCTCCACCTTCATAGATGACGTACAAAAGTAGATAAACTGCGACACCTGTAATAGCGGTAAAAAACCAAATAATGCTTGTAACTGGACCTATTTTTCGGTGTTTTTTAATATTTCGTTTAAATGCTAAAACTAATGTAATGATCCCAAAACCAGCACCAACTGTTGCTAATATGATGTGAAAAATTAAGAAAATGGTATAGTATAGCTTAATGTTATCTGGTCCTCCAAAGCTGGTATTTCCAACAAAAACTGTACGTGATAAATAGATAATGAAAAATAGCAACGCACTAATGGCGGCACTAATCATCGTTTTTTTGTGTGCTTTATATTTTTTTTGAGATACAAAATACCATCCAATTGCAACAAGAACAGCACTTAAAAATATGAAAAAAGTGCTTAAAGTTGGTAAAAAAGGCATACAGCAGCTTTCCTTTCATTGAATACATCGTTTTCTAGAATTCTTAGGTCGTCTCCCTCGGCTCAGCTGACGCTGGTAAAGGATCCACCTTTTTACTCTCTTTATTAAACCACTCAAAAAACACTTTTGCTAAAATAGCACCATATACGATCTCTTGAGTGATTTTCATTAATACCCCACCCAGTTGCTGATCCTCTACTATTGGTATTGGTGAGAACATCTCTGGACCAGACAAAGAAAGTCCGTTTAGCACAGACACAGGAACACATAAAGCTAAGGCATCAATCCAACCTGATGTTTCACTATAAGTTGCATATAACGAATGATTTGAAAAAATAATTAGTGCACAGGCTGGTGTGATCAGTACTCCATTTGCAAAGATATATCCAATTTTCATTAATGGAGATAATGTCTCCATTTCCTTAACTGGCGTAAAGACCGGCCACCACATACAAAATGCTGTTATTAATATGGTTGTAGAAATAATAGCATGTGCCAGTGGATTTGCTTTCGTAAAATCAAATATGGTAGGCATGTGATAGATAGAAAATAGTCCATTAAATACTATTAATGCTATTAACGGTGTTGTTAACAGTTTTAAAATTGATTTTAAGATTGGAATGGAAAATAATCTTAACCAAAACCATACCGGAATCCCTTTAATTATCAAAATTGGGAAAACAAGATAATAAAGTGCCATTTGCGCCATATGAGACGTGAACATAATATGGGAAAGCAAGTCAACTGGAGAGCCTTTAATAACATACAACAGGATTAAACCAAGATAAAAGCTTGTCCATTGCTTAATCGTAGGTTTAGCTTCCGATTTTCGTCTAAACATAACAAAGAAGTATAGAACACCTAGAGCTGCGACAAATGTTAAGTAGTAAGGACTCCATAATGCTTGAAATCCAAATATTTGTAGTTCTGTCCACATAATTATTCACTCCATTTAACGCTCATATTAATATCAGTGACTACTTAGTCACATCATTTAAAAGAAAAGAGGTCTGAGGATTACCTCCGACCTCTTTTGTTATATCATAGAAAAGTATAAAATTTGCGCAGTTGTCTAGCACCGAGCGCCAGAAACTAGGCGATTTCCACGAATCGACCTACGATAAGTCATCATCGATTCAAGTTTTATCGAAGGTCGACTAAAAGCGGACTTGTCGTCCAACGTCGACATACCCATATGAATGGGCATGATTCCTATATCTCAGTCGATTCGCTCCAGTCGCTACGTTTCTCGGGCGGCGCTCAGAGCTTTTCTTATTACCACCAAATAAGTACAGCTAATGTCAATACAGTCAAAAATGCTACTGCTGCCCCACCATACATCATTAAAGCGGGCATTTCATGTCCTTTATGGCTCATATGCATAAAATAGTAAAGTTGAAAACCTACTTGCACAACTGCTAGAACAAGCAGTACAGGTATAACGAACAATTTATCTAGCTGAGCATTTACCATGGCAAAAGCAATAATGGTAAATACGATCATTAAAGCAAACGTAATAACCTGCTGCTTCATTTCTTCCTTTTTCTTATGTCTATGATAATCCGTATTGGTATTAGTGGTGTTTTCTGCCATTGATTACCCCACCTTTCCCATCAGATATACGACTGTGAAGATAAATACCCATACAACGTCAATAAAGTGCCAATATAAACTTGCAATATAAAACTTAGGTGCATTATACAAGTCTAATCCACGTTTAGCGTTTCGTAGCATTAGTACAATAATCCAAGACAATCCGAATGCTACGTGTCCTCCGTGGAAGCCAACTAATGTGTAAAATGCTGAGCCAAATGCAGATGATCGGAATGTAAAATGTTCTCCATGAATGTAATGATAAAATTCATATAATTCACATCCTAAAAAGCCTAGACCTAAAAGAACCGTAATTCCTAACCATAACTGCATTTTAGAAAAATCATTATTTTTCATATGGTACATCGCATATACACTTGTTAAGGAACTTGTCAATAATAACATTGTCATTAAGAATACAAGACCTAAGCTAAACAGTTCTTCTGCAGGTGGATCCTGCATGTTCGAACCTTTTAAAGCAAGATACGTTCCAAATAGACTAGCGAAAAGTACTGTCTCTCCACCAAGAAAAAACCAAAAACCTAGAAATTTATTTTTTCCTTCTAAAGTGGCTTTTTCTGGATTTTCTGGCATTACGTCAGGTTTTAACGTATGTTCACTCATTACAATCCAGCCTCCTTATCAAGGTCTTCTTTATGAATATGGTGGCCATGATCATCTTTAACTGAGCGGATAAACATCGCCCCTAAAGCAATACCCATACCAAGGAAAACAAGTGATAACCACGCTAGGTTTTCTGTTTGATAAATAAAACCGAAACCAGCAATAAACCAACCAACACCCATTACAAAAGGTAATATTGTAGCGTTTGGCATGTGAATATCATCAACAGGTTCAGATGGTGTCATTCCTTTTCTACCTTCCATTTTTTCAATCCATAACGGATCTAAACCACGAACTAAAGGTATTTGTTTAAAGTTATAGTGTGGTGGCGGTGACGGAATTGACCACTCTAAAGTACGACCATCCCAAGGGTCATTGCCGACTTTCTCTCCTTTTACTTGTGTACGAATAATATTGTAGAAGAAAATTATCACACCGACAGCCATTAAAAAGGCACCAATGGTACTGATCATATTACCTGTATTTAATTGTTGACCATCTAAGAAAACAGCGTACCTACGCGGCATACCCATAAGTCCTAGGAAATGCTGGATAAAGAATGTTAGATGGAAGCCAAAGAAAAATGTCCAAAACGATATTTTTCCTAATTTCTCATCAAGAATTGTTCCAAAAATCTTCGGCCACCAGTAATGTAAAGCAGCAAAAAGACCGAATACTACACCACCAACGATAACATAGTGGAAGTGCGCAACTACGAAATAAGAATCATGGTATTGATAATCTGCTGAAGCTGCGGCTAACATGACACCAGTCATTCCACCAATTGTAAATGTAGGGATAAAACCGAGCGTCCAAAGCATTGCAGAATTAATTCGGATGCTACCACCCCACATTGTAAACAACCAGTTAAATATTTTGATACCTGTTGGAACAGCAATAGCCATTGTTGCAACAGCAAAGATTGAGTTTGCAGCAGGTCCTAAACCAACTGTAAACATGTGGTGAGCCCAAACCATGAATCCTAAGAAACCTATTAATACAGTCGCAAATACCATTGCTGAATAACCGAATAAGCGTTTCTTAGAAAATGTAGGAAGTATATCACTAAATACTCCAAATGCCGGAAGTATTAAAATATATACTTCTGGGTGCCCGAAAATCCAGAATAAATGCTCCCAGATTACGGAGTTACCGCCCATATTTGCATCGAAGAATCCTGAACCAAATAATCGGTCAAACATTAATAAGAACAATCCAACGGTTAATGCTGGAAATGCAAATAATATTAAAGCACTTGTCACAAATACTGTCCAGGTAAATAATGGCATACGCATATAAGTCATACCTGGAGCACGCATGTTAACAATCGTAACAAGGAAATTAATTCCCCCCATTAGTGTACCTGCACCAGATATCTGAAGACCGAGTATGTAAAAATCAACCCCATGTCCAGGTGAAATCGTTGATAGTGGTGCATATGCCGTCCACCCTGCATCAGGTGCACCTCCAAGGAACCAACTACAGTTCATTAAAATACCACCAAATAAAAACAACCAAAATCCAAGGGCATTTAAAAATGGAAATGCTACATCTCGTGCACCAATTTGTAATGGCACGACCGCATTCATGAATGCGAATATAATTGGCATGGCTGCAAAAAAGATCATTGTTGTTCCATGCATTGTAAATAATTCATTATAAAACCCCGCACTAACTACGTCATTCGACGGGAACATTAGCTGGATTCTAATCACCATTGCTTCAAGCCCACCAAGAAGGAAGAAGAACCCTCCACCAATCAAATAAAGTATAGCTATTTTCTTATGATCGACAGTGGTTAAATAATCCCACAAAGTAGCGCCGAAGCCTTTGTTCTGCGCAATTGTTGTACTCACGCGTAAAAACCTCCCTTAACCTCTTCCATCCCATTATTGTATTTATATTACTTTGTACTGTCTGGAGTAATGTCTGACGGCTGTAGCTGTAATAAATAATCTGCTATCTTACCCGCTTCATCTTTTGTTAATTTTTTATCTTCATCCGTTAGATACTCCGCGTTAACCATTTTATTTCCTGGTTTAATTGACTCGGGATCCAAAATCCATTTCACTAAATTTTCTTTTGTTAGTTCTTCAAAACCCGCTAGCTTATCCCTGCTACCAATATTTGTTAAACTTGGTGCAAGTGCTACTGGTGAGGAACCAATTGCGTGGCAGGATAAACAGTTAGCTTCTGTAAGAAGACTCTGCCCTTCTTGTGCACTTACCGATTCTGGCTGTGCATCAGGGTTTACATTTTGCATATCTGCTACCCATTGATCGAACTCTTCTCGACTAACAGCTATAACTTTAAAATCCATTAGTGAGTGAGATGTTCCACAATATTCGGCACATTTCCCCCAATAGACGCCTTCTTCATATGCTTCAATGTACATTGTGTTCTCATTTTCTGGATTCGTATCCATTTTCCCTGAGAGTGCAGGCACCCAGAAGGAATGCAGTACATCACTAGACATCATATTAAGGTATACCTTTTCGCCAGTAGGAATATATAAATCCTGACTTGTTTGAATCTCTTCTCCTTCATAATTAAAATGCCACCAAAATTGGTTAGCAGTCACATTAATATTCAAAGAATCCTCCGCAGCAGTTTCATCTGCTAAATCAAAAATTACTGATACTGTTGGAACAGCAATAACAATTAATAGCAAAATCGGGATAACTGTCCAAACTATTTCTAATGCTTTATTCCCCTCTGTTTGTTTCGGTATAAAATCTTCTTGACCTTTCTTTTGGCGATAACGGACTAAGACAATTGTGTAAATAACCATTACCACTAAAAATACGACTATCATAACTACTAATGATAGGACAATAATATACAATGATGCCTCTGAACCGTACCCCTTAGGTATAAAGGCGGTCAAGTTTTCCTTCCCACACCCTGAAAGTATTAATGAAAGTAAACTTAATAAAAACAGTGTGCGGACTTTTCCCATCCAACCTTTCATGCAAATACCTCTCTTTCTGTTTCTTTGCTTCTTTTTATTATTTAACAATTAAGATATATTAAATACCCTAATTAATGAATAACTGGTGGAATTGTTATAATAATCATTGTCACAAATATTACCATTAAATAATATAAAGAGTACATAAACATGTGATGAGCCCATTTCAAATCATTCTTCACAAAGAAACCACGAATTCCGATAATGAGCCAGCCAAGCGTACTAATAGACGCTATAATCAAAAATATATTTCCTAAAGAATATAGATAAAATGGCAATGGTAATAAGCATGCCACATAAATCACAATTTGTCTTTTGGTTATTGAAAATCCATGGACTACTGGTAGCATTGGGATCCCCGCAGCCTTGTATTCATCACTCTTTTTCATAGCAAGTGCTAGAAAATGAGGTGTCTGCCAAATAAACATAATTAAAAACAAAATAATTGCTTCCATGTGAATCATAGGACTAACTGCTGCCCAGCCAATCAATGGCGGCACGGCACCAGACAAACTTCCAATTGCTGTGTTAATTGTGTATCTTCTTTTTGACCACATTGTATATAGTACAACATAGGAAAACCAACCAATAATGCCAAACACAGCTGCTTCTATCGTAGTTAATAGTAACAAGCTAACTCCTATAATAGTTGATACAATTCCTAATATTAATACATGAGATAAAGAAATACTTCCGGTAACTGTTGGACGTTTTCTTGTTCTTGACATGATTGGATCTATGTCACGGTCGTAATAGTTATTAAGAATACATCCACCCGCGATGACGAACGTTGTGCCTAACATTGTTAGTAAAAATCTATCCCAATATTGCATAAAGGTTGACCCTGTATAAAACAATGCTAACCAAAAACCAGCAAACGTTGTCAATAGGTTGGAGTTAATAATCCCAGTCTTAATAAGTGCTTTGTAATCAGACCATGTAGCACTGTGATTATCTTTACTAGTAGCTTGGATCATTCTTGCTGATGAAGTAGATTGTATTTTTTGCATGTCCACGTTACCCCCTTTCTAACTCTATCCACACTTGTTCGCTCAATTAGTATAACCTATTCCTTTCGAAGCAACCAACATTGCAAACTGTTCAATCTAAAAGATGTGAATAAATACGTATATACCTTTAGAGCAATCGTTCGTTTTTCACACAGTCAGTTCATGATTAGATTCGAGACAAAATTAACGGATTATACATCTATTGTATCACGGATTAACATTTCCATCTATTTCGACACTACCTAGTATGCACGATTCTAACGCTAAATTTTGTGACGAATTTGTGAATCTTTGTCACAAATTAAAAATAAAAGGCATTTTTGCCTTTATGATCATTTAGGAAACATACATAATAGATAATAGTCACTACTATTATCATTGTCTCATATGGAATTATAATGACGTAAATCCCCTTATTTATTTCTAGCAAACTCACTCTTACAATGCAAGTCTTTTTTTAACTTTATAGTGAAATTAGTTGTTGAACATGATACGATATCTTTTGAGCTTTTTAATAGTTACTATAATTCCAAGGGAAAACATACTAGTAAAACTTAATTGGTACTATCCACTTGGATATTTGAGGTGCAAATATGATTACTTTTTTAAAGAGATTAGCTGTAACTGCAACAATTACCATGATCCTTGTATTACTCGGTGGGGCATTAGTAACAAAAACAGATTCTGGTATGGGTTGTGGAGCAAACTGGCCTAATTGCGAAGGGGCATTCTCCCCAGCATTACTTATTGAATTAAGCCACCGGCTTGTCTCTGGAGTTGCTGGATTAGTTGTATTATTATTAGCAATCTTGTCATGGAAATATATCGGCCACATAAGAGAAGCAAAATTCCTTTCTTTTATTTCCGCTTTCTTTCTCATATTACAAGGCTTAATCGGAGCTGCAGCGGTTTTATGGGCTCAATCAGATTTTATCTTGGCATTGCACTTTGGTATATCTCTTATTTCCTATGCCTCGGTATTTCTACTAACCATATTAATTTTTGAAGTTGATAAAAAATTTGATGCCGATTCATTAATTATTGATAAACCTTTACGCATACAAATATATAGTCTCACTGCCTACATTTTATTTGTAGTTTATACTGGTGCATTAGTAAGACATATGGATTCTAGCTTAGCGTGTACCGGTTGGCCATTTTGTGATAGAGGTGCATCATTTGATCTTTCCTATAATCTTGGTCAATGGGTACATATGGGGCATCGGTTAGTTGCTGGTATTGCATTAATCTGGACAGCCTTGCTGTTCATCCGCGTCTATAAAACATTTAAAAACAGTAGAGTAATGATCTGGGGATGGACCATAGCATTTAGTTTGATCGTTATTCAAGTGTTATTAGGAGCAATGATTATTTTCACTTACGCCCATTTACTATTTGCTTTACTACACGCACTTGTGATTACGATATTTTTCGGGTTACTTTGTTACTTCATTTTATTAGCTTCAAGAAGTGCTACTAAAAAATCCCTCTAAATATAAGAGGGATTTTTTTAAAAAGATAAGAAAGTATATGAATGTGGAAGTTTCTAGCTCCATGCGTCAGAAACTTGATGCCTTCATGAATCACTTTACGAAAAGTCATTATCGATTCGCACCAGTCACTACGTTTCTAAACGGGCGCTCTGTGCTTTTCTTAATTATAGGCATCGAATTAATTAGACCGTGTTTTTCCTGCTTTATTATTTACGGAATAATATTTAAATGCAGGTTGCTCTTCGGTTGTGTCTACTTCATCGACTTGATTAAATTCCTGCATCTTTACCGACCTAGCAATGTTATTTAATATTCCCATAGAAACCATCATTACTAACAGAGACGACCCTCCATAGCTTACAAATGGTAAAGGTATACCTGTTATAGGAAGAATTCCACTAACAACACCTAAATTTATAAAGCTTTGAATACCAATCATGGAAGAAATCCCTATTGCTAATAGTGAACCAAAACTGTCGCGGCACTTCCATGAAATAAATAATCCTCTAAGTACGATTGTAGCTAACAAACCAATAACTATAATTACACCAATAAAACCAAGTTCCTCAGCAATTACAGCCATAATAAAATCGGTATGCGGTTGTGTTAAATAGCCCAGTTTTTGGACTCCTTGTCCCAAACCTTCACCAGTAAATCCGCCTGTCCCAATTGCAACGTAAGATTGTATGAGCTGATAACCACCATCCTCTGGGTCTAAAAAGGGCTGGTAGGCACCTGTGAAACGGGAAATCCTTTCAGCGGTTACCATCTTTAATATTAGAGTAAAACCGAGTCCTACTGCGGATACAATCAATAAGGATAAATGAGTTAATTTAATACCTGAACTAATAATTACATTACATGCAATCAGAAAGATTATTGCCGCTGTTCCGATATCTGGTTGTCTCGCGATTAACGCCAAGATTATGCCCGTTAGCACTAAAGGAGGTAGCACGGCCTTCGTGAAGTCCGTTATATACTTTTGCTTTTTTGAATAGATTGAGGCTAAATAAATAATTAAGCCTAATTTCACTATCTCAGAAGGTTGAAATTGGAATGGCCCTACTTCAATCCATGACCTTGCATTGCCTACTGAATCTCCAATAAAGAGAACCAAAATTAATAAAGCAACCATAATAACTACAATTAGCTTCATTAATCTTTGATAAAGCTGATAAGGAATAAAACAAACAATAATAAAAGCTATAGTACTAATACCAAACCATTTGCTTTGCTGCATCATAAAAAAATTACTGGGTACACCATGTTCCACTACGGCAACTACCATACTGGCACTATAAATCATTACAATACCAAATGCAGTTAGAATTAACGGAGTAATAGCCAGGGTGAAGTCAAATGATTTCCATTTTTTAAACATAAAATTACTCCTTTGATTAAGAAGAAAGTGGTGTGAATAATAATAAATTTCCTGGATATGTAGAGTATAATAGTAAGAATAAAAAAACCCCGCCAGCATGGCTAAGGGTTATTTATAAGAAAGTACACAGTAAATGAGCATCATGAATTTTGTGCTGCTTCGTGTAGTACATTCAATTGCCTTTCCAGATTCTCTAGAAGTTTTTTTCCGTCCTCTGCGTTTACAAGATTCAATCTTACTGCGAAATCAATTTCCCTTGATAAGCCAAACATTTGTGTATCTAATACCTCTTCATACAATGGACATTGAGGCATTGTTAGATTGTCCATTTGGACTTTAATTAATTTTAAGATTTTATCAGCATCGGCCTTAAGAAGGGCATAGGCTTTTTCAGAATTACTCACGGCCGTTTCAGGTATCAAAGAAATCCCCTCCGTTAAACAAAACTTTCTTCTATTTATTTTATCCTTTATGGGACAAAAATGCAAGATAACTATATATATCTTAATAAACAAATAGAAATTTTATCAAACTAAACAGTAAAATATTCACATGTGATTGATAAAAGGTGATTTCGAGTCCAAATGAATGATTTTTGTTACTTTCTTTGCTATGCTAACAAAGAAGGAGGCTGATACCGTGATAGTGCAATTAACAGGGAATGTTACGTACCCGATTACTTTAGATCCAACTGTATGGATATTTGATGATAGAAAGCTAATTTTTGAAGAAGCATTTTCTAATAATATTCAAAAAAAGACGGATAATGATGAAATAAAAAACGCTTCATTACGATGGCAAAAAGAATATCACCCCAAAATGATAAATCCGCCAGTAAATAAAACTATTTCTAAAGCTGAACGAGAAAATATTTTTATTTATACATATGTTATGCCAATTACAGATTTTGTTAATCATTCCGAAATAAAACAAGAAGCAAAACAGGCAAAAATTGTTACAACTAAAGGTGACCAGATTATTACACTTGATCAATTAAAGCAATGCTTACTATTATTTGCTAAAGCTGGCAAACCTATTACAGATGATGGGCCTGTCCATTTATATTTTCAAGATGGATCAAATAAGCAAGAACCTATTAAGGGTGTTACCAAAATCGTTATTGAGTAATTACATATACAGATAGCTCACGAAGGCTGACTCGGAAATCACGATCCGTTGTCAGTCTTTATTTATTTTAGGAATTAAAAAACGAATCGGCGCACTTCGTTATTGTTCAAAAATATGAAGATCTTGCACTCCAATTAGCGAGACACCTCTCACTTCCGCTTACTGTTAAACGAATGCATTTTCTTTTCCTATTCTCATTTCATTCCTTATGCATAAACAACCAAAAAACAACAAAAAATAGTCTGTAACGGAAGATAATTGTAACGAAGGAGGAAATAATGTATGGCTAAAAATTTGTTTTTCACATTATTTATAAGTTTATCAGCAATTGTCTTAATTAGTTGTCAACAACAGGAAGAACAGCAACTATCTGAACAAGGAAATCAAGATCATACGATTCATGTAAAAAACTCCAATCCTAATACTAGAGAATCTTATTCTAATCAAGAGATGGCGCAGCACTTAGCAAATCTTGCTGGAGACATCCCTAATGTCAACGGTGCAACTGCAGTAGTCGCAGGTCCATACGCAGTAGTCGGAATTGATGTTGACAAGGAGCTTGACCGATCGCGTGTTGGAACAATTAAATACGCGGTTATGGAAGCCTTACAGCATGATCCTTATGGAAAGACAGCTGTTGTAGTTGCAGATGCAGATGGAGCAGAGCGAGTTAGACAAATGGCTGAAAAAATGCGTCAAGGACATCCCGTTCAAGGAATTGTAGATGAATTAGCTGAAGTTGTTGGTCGCTATATGCCAGAATTCCCGATTACTGAAAATCAGCAACCAGATGAATCCGATCCAAATAAGGAAGTTGTTCCAGAAGGAGAAGAACAAGAGTTAGAAGAGATTCAAGAAGAACAATCCAATCATCACACAAATAATTAAGATAAAAAAACAGACCGTTTTAGGTCTGTTTTTATTTACATTAGAAAACTGTAAATCACATGGCGTGAATAATTTTTAATGTCAGAGCTTTGCTTAAACGCTTCACCATCTTTCTTGTAATGCAGTTCCTCTTTCTGGTAGAGGCATAACTCAACGAGGGGGAGCGCTAAAGAAAACTATTTAGAATAATCATCTTGGTCTTTTAAAGACGCTCTTCGTTATTAGTTTTCTTCATTATTGTTTGACACGGTTATAATAGTTAACACCAAATTGAGAGCCTTCAGATACCATTTTTGCGTTATCAGTATTATCTTTTTCAGGAACACCAGCAGGTTCTATCGGTAAACTGTTACTCTGCTTATTTTTCTGCTTCTTAACACTAAATACTGTGTAACTAATTGCTCCTGCACTAATAGCACCTATAGCTGGAATCATCCACCTTTTTTTCATAGGTAGCCTCCTCTCCTTTATCTTTCACTATGTATTTTCCCAGAATGTACAACGTTTAAACAATGTAGCATCCAAGTTCATTTTCAGAGAACATGGAATTTATAGGGTAATCGTGTTAAAATGATTCTATTAGTTCTACTAGAGGTGAGTTTAATGAGGGTTAAGTGTGTCTTATGTGATACCGTTAATAATATTGATGGAAGTTCTCCATTAGCTAAACGTCTAAGAAATCGTCGTATTCATATATATATGTGCCCGATATGTGACACTCGCATTGGCGATAAAACAAAACAACGTCACGCTACAGGAAATTTTAAATTGTATAAGGAAAAAGAGAAACAAAATCATTTATTTTAAATTTGAACAAAAGTGCAGAGCGCCGGTTAGCGAAGTACGGACTGGACTGAACCACAAGAACAGAGTAAGCTTCGAAGGTTTACCTATTAGAATAAAGGAAACATGCCCCTTCACGGAGATGAGGGGGGACTCTCGTTAGTCGCTAGCGCTAGGAACTGGACGTGTCAATACTACATGTTATCTACTTTTAGTATATTTTATAATTTCCTAGACAACAAGAAAAGAAGCCTTTTTCACAAAGAAAATGGCTTCTTTTTAATAGTTACTTTATGTACGTTTTTTTCGCTCTTGATAAAGCCTAAACCGATAAATACCTAATACCAATGCAATGACGATCATGCATTCTGCGACAGGCAAACCTAGTATTGCAAAAAAAGTTAACCCAATGCATCCAATTGCTAATATTACATAGACGATCGCTGATTTTAGTAGTGGTAGTTGTTTTGCAAAACCAAGCTTATAGCAGATTACTGTTAGAATAACGATTGTGACATATAGGAAGAATAGGCCTCTGAATAAGATGGCTAATTCGTCATCATTTGCTAAATTAACTTCTCCACCTAGACTGTTCATAAAAAATGTAGTAATTGGTCCAAGATGGTCTGGTATCTGAATTGATTCTTGCTCGATCACTTCGCTTCCCCCTTCAAGTAAAACCTTCCTTTGTTATCATACTAAAAATCCATTATTTAAGCTAGAGTTTCATTGCAACATGAAGTCATTTCTTTTTCTGCGAGAATCACTTATACTATTACAAAGGAGTGAAACGATGAAGTCTATTCAATATTCAAAACTACTTTTAGCAATCTTAGTTATTCTTTCCTTTTCTGGTGTAGGTATCGCAATTGCATATAGGAATACATTCCTAGCCATTGCCGCTTTGTTACTTGGATTTATTATTATGGGATTTGGGATAGCACTTAAAAGAAAAGACGCAGTAAATTAAACTACATTAAAAGGACTGCCTCTTTGGGCAGTCCTTTTTCTTATAAGATAAGAACGTATTTATTTTACAAGTGTCTAGCTCCGAGCGCCAGAAACTACTCGACTTCTCGAATAGCCTACGATAAGTCATCATTGATTCGCATGCTTCATCATGATTCCTTTATCTTTAGTCGATTCGCTCCAGTCGTTACGTTTCTTAGCGGCGCTCTGCGCTTTTCTTGTGTCTAGCTCCGAGCGCCAGAAACTACTCGACTTCTCGAATCGCCTACGATAAGTCATCATTGATTCACATGCTTCATCATGATTCCTTTATCTTTAGTCGATTCGCTCCAGTCGTTACGTTTCTTAGCGGCGCTCTGCGCTTTTCTCACTTCAATTCAATATACTCGGAAATTAATTTTTCATGGATTCGTGTATTACACGCTAAAACTGTGTTATTTGTTAACATATCTAATTTTTGACCATTAGCTTGTGTAACTGTTCCACCTACCTCTTCAACTAATATAGATCCGGCTGCTACGTCCCATGGCGCCAATTTCAATGTTAGATAACCATCGACACATCCTTCAGCAACAAAAGCTAGTTCTAATGCTGCTGACCCATAAGATCTTGTTCCTCTAATTTTTTTAACAAGCGCTTGAACCTTCTTATAATTGATTTTTGGGTTTTCACATACTAAATAGCTATTTAATACCATGATTGATGTATCGAGGTTTCGGTTTTCATCTAGTTTTGGCAATTCGACTCCATTTTTATAAGCCCCTTGTCTACGAATCACGCTATATAAAACGTCCTCCATAACATTATAAATCAGTCCTACTTCACCAACACCATCATGATATATACCGATAGAGATAGCAAAATTCCGCTTTTGGTGAACAAAATTCATTGTGCCATCGATTGGGTCTATGATCCATATCGTGCCGTCTAATGACTCAACATCGTCACCAAAGCCTTCCTCTCCCAACATAAGGTGCTCAGGGTACGTTTCTTTTATTTTATTAGCAAAGAATTCCTCTGTATTTTTATCCATATGTGTAACGAGATCATTTGGGTTAGATTTCGTATCTATGTATAAAGGTTCGTCAATTACATCTCTAATATGTGCTCCTGCTTCGAGAATCCACTTTTTCGCCTGTTCAAAAAGCGCTTGTATTTGCTTTTTATCCATGCTATTTCCTCCAACTTTCATTAATAAGATTTTCATACATCTTACCAAAAAAGGTAATATGATGCACGCTTGGACAATTATCCTCCGTGATAAACTTGTCTAGCTCCCACGTAATGCATGTTCGTTTCTATCATATGTAACTTGTGATAAACTAATATCAATTGAAGATGGAAAGGTAGTGCAAAACAGATGAGTTTTACTGGGTTTAATCAAAATGATTTTCAAACGTTCACCATAAATGGATTAGAGGAACGGATGGAAGCAATTCGCGAGCGTATACAACCAAAATTCACACAAATTGGACAAGAGTTAACTGACCATTTGTCTGCTACTCTCGGAAATGAAATGTTCTTACATATTGCAAGACATGCAAGAAGGTCTGTCAACCCTCCTAATGATACGTGGTTGGCCATTGCAGAAAATAAACGCGGCTATAAAAAGCATCCACATTTTCAAGTAGGCTTATTTGATGACCATGTATTTATCTGGCTAGCGTTCATCTATGAACTACCCAATAAATCAAAAATCGCTAACGTATTATTGGATAAATATGATGAACTAACAAAGTTGCCAGACACTTATGTTGTATCGCTAGATCATATGAAAAAGGTAGCAATGCCCATCTCTGATTTAACAGAAGACAACATCATAAGATTCCGCGATGTAAAAAAGGCTGAATTTTTAATTGGTCAGCATATCGCGTCAGATGATCCAATATTACAAGATGGCAAACAATTTATTAAAGTGTGTAAAGAAACAATTGACACGCTCGTCCCCTATTATCGATTAGCAGTTTCTACAGTTTAAGGGCTGACAATTGCCAGCCCTTTATTTAGTTTGTTATTGCATTGTTAATCGTTGTCCTGAACGAAGCGTTTCTGCTTTTTGAACGGTCCGGTAACAGGAATATCCAGACTCTTTTTCAAATTTAGCACATAGTTGTTTTTCTTCACTTTTTGCAGGAACTATTTGTTTGAATCTTGTATAGGCAATCATGACTTCATCTTGTTTAACACCTGATTCATATGCCTTTTCCACTATAGAAAAGAAATTAACAACATCAATTATTTCTTGTTTTGACCAATGATCTTCAAACGGGTAACTGTAACTCATAAAAACAACTCCTTTTCATCCTATATGTAATTAGTTTATGTGATTCTGACATTTCCATTAATATCGTATCATGAATATAATCATTTATGTCAAAACTAGCTATTAAGCTTATGATTTGCTATAATTCAGTTTGCTTTAATCTTTTTAAGAGGTGTACTTACATATGAAATCACAAAGTGAAACCCCTTTATTTTCAGGGGTAACAGCCCACGCGCAAAAAAATCCAACTCAATTTCACATTCCAGGACATAAAAAAGGAATTGGCATGGATCCCGAATTTCGTGCTTTTATTGGTGATAATGCATTGTCAATTGATTTAATTAATATTCAGCCATTAGACGACCTTCATCATCCGCATGGTATGATTAAAGAAGCCCAAGAGCTTGCTGCTGAAGCATTCGGAGCAGATTATACATTCTTTTCTGTTCAAGGCACAAGTGGAGCTATAATGGCTATGGTGTTAAGTGTTTGTGGACCAGGTGATAAAATTATTGTACCAAGAAATATTCATAAATCGGTTACAACGGCTTTAATTTTTTCCGGTGCAACACCTATTTTCATTCACCCAGAGGTTGATGAGGATTTGGGGATCTCCCACGGGATTACACCGGAAGCTGTAGAGAAAGCGTTGACTGCTCACCCAGATGCTAAAGCAGTATTAGTGATCAATCCTACCTATTTTGGCATCGCAGCTGATTTAAGAAAAATAGTTGGCATTGCTCATCGTTATGATATTCCAGTGCTTGTTGATGAAGCACACGGGGTACACATACACTTTCACGAAAATCTACCTGCTTCCGCTATGCAAGCAGGTGCTGATTTGGCAGCTACTAGCGTCCATAAGCTTGGTGGTTCGATGACGCAGAGCTCCGTATTAAATTTACGAGAAGGATTAGTCTCTCATGAACGCGTGCAAAGTGTACTTTCAATGCTAACAACAACATCAACATCTTATATTTTGTTAGCGTCATTGGACACAGCACGTAAGCAGCTTGCTTTACATGGTAAAGAACTTATTGATCGTACAATAAACCTCGCGCAACAGACGAGACAAGCAATCAATGATATTGAACACTTGTATTGTGTTGGAGAAGAGATTATAGGAAGTAATGCAACATTTAACTACGATCCAACAAAACTAATTATTTCAGTTAAAAACCTCGGCTTAACAGGACATGATGTCGAGGTATGGCTTCGGAAAAAGCATAATATTGAAGTAGAATTGTCTGATTTATATAACATCCTTTGCATTATTACCCCTGGGGATACGATAACAGAGACGAATCAATTAGTAGAAGCGCTGCGAACGTTAGCAACAGAATCAGCTGTTAACGTGACCGAGAAAAAAATAAAGGTTAACATTCCAGATATTCCTCTGCTCGCTTTATCACCACGAGATGCTTTCTATGCTGAAACAGAGATTGTGGAATTGGATGAAGCTGCTGGCAGGATTAGTGCCGAATCTATTATGGTCTACCCTCCTGGTATACCAATATTTATTCCTGGGGAAATAATTACAGAAGAAAATATACAATACATCCATCAAAACTTGGAAGCTGGTCTTCCTGTACAAGGTTTAGAAGATGAAACGATCAAACATATTCGTGTTATCAGAGAACATAAGGCATTTCAATAATTGAAAAAAAGGAAGGTGCTAGATTACATAGCACCTTCCTTTTGCTTATTCTGGAAGCTTTAAAAGCTTTGGATCGACAAACTCATATCCTTTTTCACGTAAACCTATGACGATATCATCAAGAGCTGCAGCAGTCCATTCTCGGTCATGCATGAGTAGATTGGCGCCATTACTTAGTAATGGTGTATTGACCATTATATCCGCAATTGCTTCCTCTGACATATAATCAGAGTTCCAGTCATATCCATACGTCCAATTCATCTGAAGCATACCTTCATCTTTAACAAGCTGTGTTGAGAAATCCGTGTTGACTCCATTTGGGGCACGGAAATATTTAGGCTTTTCTCCAATAATCTCTTCAATTAACTTACTAAGGCTTAAAATTTCTTCTTTCTGCTCTTCCTCAGAAATAGTACTTAATCTTGTATGATTGTATGTGTGGTTACCAATTTCGAAGCCCATCTCATGTATCTGTTTCAACACTTGTTTCTCTTCATCTGTATCTATGAAATGACCATTAACAAAGAAAATAGCTGGTACATTTAATTCCTTTAATGTATGTGCCATTTCCAAAGCATAAGTATCTGGTGCATCATCAATTGTCAATAATGCAACTTTTTCATTAGCATCTTCAGTTAAAGGTTTAACACTCCAAACGCTAGAGATCTCATACTGTGCTTCCAATTCCTCTTCTGGTTGTTCAACAGGTTCTGGATCCGTTTGTTCATCACCAGTGTCTTCTTCTGGTGTAGTTAAATCTTGTTCAGGGGCAGGATCTTCTTCCTGATTAGTGTTATCTTCACCACTGTTATTCTCTTCCTCTACCTGATCCTGCTCATCCGTTTCATTTTCAGGAGCCGGATCTTCGTTCGTGTTACAACTTACTAATAGTACTAAAACAAATAAACTAATGATAAACCAAATGCTGTATTTCACTCTCACTAAAATAACCTCCTGATGTATGTGGACTACCTCTTATTATAATCGATTTAGAAGTAGTTGAGTATGAATATTTGATAAAAGTGATGACATATTTCACCATTTTTAAAACAACTCTATTCAAAAAGCCTACCTCCAGTAAGGAGATAGGCAACTTTTATAAATTTATTTAACAATATGGATAGGTAACCCAAGCGCGACTTCGGCAGCTTCCATTGTTATTTCACCAAGTGTTGGGTGAGCGTGAATAGTTAGTGCTAAATCTTCTGCAGTCATACCAGCTTCAATAGCTAAACCAAGTTCAGCAATCATGTCACTAGCATTAGGACCTGCAACTTGAGCACCAATCACTAAGCCATCTTCTTTACGAGTAATAAGCTTTAAGAAGCCTTCACTATCGTTAAGTGATAGCGCACGACCATTAGCAGCAAATGGGAATTTAGATGCTAAAACATCGTAACCAGCATCTTTTGCTTCTTGCTCTGCATATCCTACAGTTGCAAGTTCTGGTTCAGAGAAAACAACAGCCGGAATTGCATTATAGTCAATTTCAGATTTTTCTCCACTAATAGCTTCAGCAGCAATCTTACCTTCATAAGATGCTTTGTGCGCTAATGGTGGTCCAGCAACGATATCACCAATTGCATAGATGTTATCAATATTTGTGCGACATTGTTTATCAATATTGATGACACCGCGATCTGTCATTTCAATGCCAACTTGTTCAAGTCCAATTTCACTAGTGTTTGGACGTCGACCGACAGTCACTAGTACATAATCAGCTTCAACTGTAACTTCTTTACCTTTAGCTTCATATGTTACTTTTACGCCATCCTTAGATTCTTCCACACCTTTAGCCATGGCTTCTGTAACAATATCTACACCTTTTTTCTTCAAGTTACGTTTTACTAATGACGACATTTGCTTTTCAAAACCGCCCAAAATGTCTTTAGTACCTTCAAGAATAGTAACTTCTGTACCGAAATTAGCGTAAGCTGTACCTAATTCAGTACCAACATAGCCTCCACCAATAACAACCATCTTTTTCGGTATTTCCTTCAAATTTAGTGCGCCAGTAGAATCTAGTACACGTTCTGAATATTTGAAGGTAGGAATTTCAATTGGACTTGAACCCGTTGCAATAATACAGTTTTTAAATGTATATGTTTGAGAGCTTTTATCATCCATTACTTTTACAGTGTTTTTATCTACAAAGTAAACTTCACCTTTAACGATGTCTACTTTATTTCCTTTTAAAAGGCCTTCAACACCGGAAGTTAATTTGTTAACTACAGTGCCTTTCCATTCTTGTACCTTAGAAAAGTCAACACTTACTTTATCGACTGTAATACCCATGTCATCAGAACCATGTGCATATTCATAGCGGTGACCTGCTTGGATTAGTGCTTTAGATGGGATACAACCTACGTTTAAACATACTCCACCTAATGCACCTTTATCAACAATAGTAACCTTCTGACCAGTTTGAGCTGCACGGATTGCAGCAACATACCCACCAGGTCCAGCTCCTACTACTAGTGTATCTAACTCAATTGGAAAATCTCCTACTACCATAATTTACGCCTCCATCATAATTAATTGTGGATCGTTCAACAATCGTTTAATCTGGTTCATTGCCATTTGCGCCGTAGCACCATCTACAATACGATGGTCAAAGCTTAGCGATAATGCTAATACTGGTGCAACAACAATTTCACCGTCACGTACGACAGGTTTTTCACCGATACGTCCAATTCCTAAGATTGCTGCTTCTGGGTAGTTTAAAACCGGAGTGAACCATTGTCCACCTGCTGATCCAATGTTAGAAATTGTGCTAGAAGCACCTTTCATTTCATCTGAAGATAGCTTACCATCACGCGCTTTAGTTGCAAGCTCATTGATTTCTTGTGAGATACCGAAAATTGACTTTTTATCAGCATCTTTAACAACTGGAACAAGTAGACCTTTTTCTGTGTCTGCTGCAATTCCAATGTTATAATAATGCTTTTGAACAATCTCGTCTGTTGCATCATCAATAGAAGCATTAAGTATTGGATACTCTTTCAATGCTGAAACAAGTGCTTTAACTACATATGGTAAATACGTAAGTTTAATTTCTTTCTCAGCTGCAACTGCTTTAAATTTCTTTCTGTGTGCAACAAGTTCTGTTACATCAATTTCATCATGCAAAGTTACATGAGGAGCTTTTGTTTTGGAATTAACCATTGCTTTAGCAATTGCCTTACGAATTCCACTCATCTTCTCACGAGTTTCAGGATATTGCCCTGCAGGTACTGCTTGCTCTTTTGCTGCAGCAGGTGCTTCTGATTGTTGTTCTGCTTGTGCTTCTGTTTCGGCCACTGGCTGATCTCCGCTTAAGAAGCTATCAATATCTTCTTTTATGACACGACCATTTTTTCCAGAGCCTTGTACGTTACTAATATTAACGTCCTTATCTCTTGCATATTTACGAACGGATGGCATTGCGATTACGCGTGCATTACTGTCTTCCTCACTTTTTTGAGGAGCAGCACCTGATTGTTCCGCTGCAGGCGTTTCTGTTTTAGCCTCAGATTTTTCTTCTTTTTTAGGTTCTTCTTCTTTCGCAGGTTCTTCTTCACTTCCACCTGCATCTTCATATCCTTCTGCATCAATAGATATAATTGTTTGACCTACTGTTGCGACAGCACCTTCATCAAAATGAACTTCTTTAACGGTACCTTCTACCGGTGAAGGTATTTCAACTACCGCTTTATCATTTTGCACTTCACAAAGTACATCATCTTCTTTAATTTCATCTCCAGGCTTAACAAACCATTTAACGATTTCGCCCTCGTGAATTCCTTCACCAATATCTGGGAGCTTAAATTCAAAAGCCATTGATTGTACCTCCTATCTTAAGTTAATTAAAAGTTAATTACTGCATTCACTTTTTCAATAATATCATTGTAATTTGGTAACCAAACTTCTTCAGCTTGTGTAAATGCATAAACTGTATCTGGAGCAGCAACAGTTAAGATTGGCGCTTCAAGATGTAGGATTGCACGTTCTTGAATTTGAGAAACAACATAGGAAGCCATACCAGCTGTACGCTGTGCTTCTTGTACAAATACAACACGATTTGTTTTTTCTACGGATTGTAAAATTGTCTCCATGTCTACAGGCATTACTGTGCGAAGATCGATAACTTCAGCTTGTATGCCATCTTTTTCTAATTCTTCAGCCGCTTTTAAACAAGAGTGAACCATCGCACCATAAGCTATAAGTGTAACGTCAGTTCCTTCACGTTTCACATCAGCTTTTCCAAGCTCGATTGTATACTCTTCTTCAGGAACTTCACCGCGGAATGAACGGTACAATTTCATATGCTCAAGGAAAACTACTGGGTCATTATCACGAATAGACTGAATTAATAATCCTTTCGCATCGTATGGTGTTGATGGAATAACAACTTTTAAACCAGGCTGTTGAGCAACTAAACCTTCTAATGAATCCGCATGAAGTTCTGGTGTATGAACTCCACCACCGAACGGTGAACGGATTGTAATTGGTGCATTTTGCGTACCACCAGAACGGTAGCGGATACGCGCAATTTGACCACTAATTGCATCCATAGCTTCATATACGAAACCAAAGAACTGAATTTCTGGTACTGGACGGAAGCCTTCCATAGCAAGACCAAATGCTAAACCACCAATTCCTGACTCTGCTAATGGTGTGTCAAATACACGATCTTCACCGAATTCATCTTGAAGGCCTTCTGTAGCACGGAAAACCCCGCCATTTTGACCTACGTCTTCACCGAAAACAAGTACATTTTCATCATTTTTAAGTTCCGTACGCATTGCATCAGTTATTGCTTGAATCATTGTCATTTGAGCCATGATTTACTTCGACTCCTTTGCTTTATATTCATCAAACTGTTCTTGTAAGTGAGCTGGGATTTCTTCATACATATTGCTGATTAAATCAGTCACTTTTTGTTTTGGATATTCATCTGCTTTTTTAATTGCAGCTTTAATTTCATCTTTTGCTTGATCAATTACTTTGTTCTCTTCTTCTTCAGACCACAGTCCTTTATCCTCTAAGAATTTACGGAAGCGAACAAGTGGATCCTTTTTCTCCCATTCGTTATCCAAATCTTCTGTACGATAACGGGTAGGATCATCTCCAGCCATTGTGTGTGGGCCATAACGATATGTTAATGTTTCAATCAACGTTGGACCTTCACCATTAACAGCGCGTTCTCGAGCATCTTTAGTTGCTGCATACACTGCTAATACATCCATACCGTCTACTTGAATACCTTCAATACCTGCAGCTACTGCTTTTTGAGCAAGCGTTTTGGCAGCAGATTGCTTTTCAACAGGTACAGAAATCGCGAAACGGTTGTTTTGCACGACGAAAATTGCTGGAGCGCCATATGCCCCTGCAAAGTTAATCCCTTCATAGAAATCACCTTGTGAAGTACCACCGTCACCAGTATAAGTAATTGCAACTGATTTTTTACCACGCTTTTTCATACCAACAGCTACACCAGCACATTGTGTATACTGTGCACCGATAATAATTTGTGGGCTTAACGCGTTTACACCTTCTGGAAATTGATTGCCGTGATAATGTCCACGTGAAAATAGGAATGCTTGATATAACGGCAGACCATGCCAAATAATCTGAGGTACATCACGATAAGCTGGAAGAATAAAATCTTCCTTTTCTAATGCAAATTGTGTACCAAGCTGTGAAGCCTCTTGTCCTGCTGTAGGTGCATAGAAGCCTAATCTACCTTGACGATTCAAAGCTATGGAACGTTGATCTAAAATACGAGTATAAACCATTCTGTGCATTAATTCTTTTAATTCATCATCTGATAAGTCAGGCATAGCATCTTCATTTACGATTTTGCCTTCTTCGTTCAGAATTTGAAACGTTTCAAATTGGTTTTCGATAGAATCTAATGTACGTTTCAAAAAGACTCACCTATCCTTTCTTTTCCTTCTTCGATTGTTTTATCATTAACTAGCTTTCCCAAAAGATGAAAAAATCTGTACCATATTTGCTATAAATACCTTACCCAATGTTCGTAAAGTTTAATCTTGTCTGTACCCCTATATAAACTGTTACAATAATAAGATAAATACTGACTGGTACAATTTTTATACAGTTTATAGTTTAGCTTATTTACATATAACGGTCAAACACTTTGAATCGTATTCCTACAATTTTTAATGGATTTTTTTATAGAAAGATAAGGTTATTTAAACATCCTTTTTATAGCATAATATTAACTGTTTCACTAATTGGCTTCTACTGTACTATAAAATCAAATGCTAGCTGATTTTTCTTTTTTCTCGTTAATTGCTATTTTCCAAAAAATAAAAGGCCTCGCATGACGAGACCTTCATAATGTAATCTATTCTGCTTCGCTATATTCAACATCTAGTCCTGCTTGACTATAGAACTGTTCTTTCATGTTATTGTACTCATCAGTTTTGGCATTGAATTGTTCATTTGCTGCAATCACTTCTTCATAACTACTGTTAATGGAGTCGATATGAGTTGTTAACTCTTCCTCAGTTAAATCTTCTCTCTGAAGCATTTCATATAGTTGTTTATCCAACTCTAGTGATGCTACATAAGCTTCATTCAATGCTGTATATGCTTGATAGCGATCTTCCATTGTTTGATATAGTTCTTCTGCCTGTGTTTTGACTTCTTCCTCCTCAATCTCCTCAATCAATGGCTGGATTTTGTCAAATTCATCTTTTGCTGCAGTGATACTTGCTTCTTCAGTCTCAATAAGTTCTGCACGCTCATTTATGATAGTAATTGCCTGTTCTGATAATTCCTTAACTTGATCGATTTCTTCCAAGCCCAAATTGATTACTTGTTGATAGATATCCTTCTCTTGTTGTTCTAATTCGACTAGCGGTTGTTGCTGATCCGCAAAGGATTGTTCTAACGAAACAGCTTCTTCCATATGCTCGTACATTTTTTCTACTGTTGATGGTCCGCTACTACATGACACTAACCAAATAAGTGAAGCAGTCAGGAGTAACGATAACTTTTTCCAAGACACTGTTTTTCCTCCTATCGTCTAGTTGAACGATTTAATATGTAAGTAATTTTCCCATTACTTTTTCCATAGTATAACATATCAATCAATAAAAAAAGAAATTTCTATTATAACTTAATCAATTTGACAATATAGATTTTTAACTATGGTCAATTGCATGCAATCGAAGTAAATAGTTTCTAACTCTTACGGCACTTATGTTCCTTTGCAAAAGACTTGCTTTTATTTAATCATCCTTATTACATTGTATCTCATGTTCAAGCTTTTTATAACATAACTATTGCCATTTTATAGCTTGTCTTGTTAAACTATATTGCAGCTAAAAAAGTGAACGGAGGCGTAAATAAATGATTACAATGGATGATATCATTCGTGAGGGAAATCCTATTTTAACAAAAGAAGCAAAAACGGTGCCACTCCCTGCCAGTGATACAGACAAAGCCATTTTAAATGATATGCTTATGTATTTAAAAAATAGTCAAGATGAAACAACTGCTGAAAAGTATGATTTACGACCTGGTGTTGGATTGGCCGCACCGCAAATAGGCATTTCCAAAAGAATGGTTGCTGTTCACTTTGAAGATTTCAACGAAAATCTATACAGTTATGGACTGTTCAATCCTCGCATTGTTAGTCACTCAGTAGAAAAAGCTTACTTGTCTACTGGTGAAGGTTGCTTGTCTGTTGATCGAGAAGTTCCTGGTTTCGTACCGAGGTATGCTAGAATCACAGTCAAAGCTACTGATCTAGATGACAATGAGCTAACAATAAGATTAAAAGGATTTGCTGCTATTGTTTTCCAACATGAAATCGACCATTTAAATGGAGTTATGTTTTACGACCATATCAACAAAGAAAATCCTTTTGAAGTACCGGAAAACAGTCGAGAAATCGACAGATAATAGAAGACGAATAACAAAGGAGCCGAGAGATATCGGCTCCTTTGTTATTCGTCTAAAAATTTATAAAACCCGTTTAATAATACTTTCAAAACGTCTTAAGTCCAAGTGCCATAAAGGCTAGCGAATCACTTCAAAAGTCCTACCTCATAAAGCCCCTTGACTAACCCTTCATTATCTACATCATCTGTTACATAGTCAGCAACTTGTTTAAGCTCGAAAATAGCATTGCCCATGGCAACACCGACACCAACATGTTGTAACATCTCCATATCATTTAAACCATCACCAAACGCATAGGACTGATCATGACTTATACCGGATGCTGCTATTAACTTATCGACACCTATTGCTTTAGAACCACCCAACGGTAAAACATCACAAGATAAATCATGCCATCTAATAAATCTTAATTGTTGATGTTCACGTGTATATCGATCCTCAGATTGCTGCTCACAAAATAGAAGCACTTGATATATAGCATTTTTTTCATAATATTGTGGATCAATTTCGGGATAATCTCTTTTTAACGTTTTTAAACTTTCACTAACACGTTCGTCATTATTATTAGAAGCTCTCATTTCCTTGTGATTCATATAGACAAGTGAATGACCGGAAGCATTTGAGCTGTTTGTTAGTTCAGTTAAATGCTGATATTCAAGTGGATTTTCATAGATAGTCTCGCCTTCGAAAACAACATACTGTCCGTTAAAGCTTACGTATGAATCGATTTCCAGTTGCTCTCTAATATCTTTGAACATAAATGGAGCACGACCGGTAGCAATCACAACGTAAACTCCTTGTTGCTTCAATTGCTTTATTGCTTCAACCGTTTGATCAGGGATTTGCTTATTATGATCCACTAGCGTCCCATCTATATCAAAAAAAACAATTTTTTTATTCAATTTCATCCCCCTTTGTTACTAATTTAAGTGATCGAATGTAGTGATTTCTGCATAAAAAATGATGAATTAACAAAAAATATCATTACATGAAAACGCGATATAATCAAGTTTCTGAAGGCATGAAAAAAATATTTTGCATACTTTCATGGCTTTTCTATTTCAATATTTTACTAATCATACTATACTGTAAGTTAAGAGGGATTGGATCGGTGAACGTTTTTAAATTGCTTTTCTTTATGTCTAAGAAAGGAGCTGTAAGGAAACAATGTTAAAACGTTTAAGAGAAAAGCTAAAAAAGAGATGGAAAGATTTGTTAGGGCGAAAAGGTCGTGTACCAACTACATGTAAAAATGATTAATATTAATGTAACAATCCTACTCTAGTGTTCGGATTACAATGCTATGCTATGAATAAAAAACGGAAAATAGACAATTAAGTTAGGAGAGATGGTATTGATTTACAAAGTACTATACCAAGAAATACCAAATGAAATTCCTGTTCGTGAACGCACGAAGAGTTTATACATCGAGGCCGTATCAGAAAGAAAAGTACGTAAAGCACTCTCCGATCGCAATATTAATATCGAATTTATCCAGCAGCTTGACGAAGCACACTTAAACTATGAGCAAAACGCAGAAGATTTTGAAGTGGAGACAGTATAACTATGAAATTTGTCAAAAATGACCAAACTGCGGTGTTTGCATTAGGTGGTCTTGGGGAAATTGGCAAAAATACGTATGGCGTTCAATTCCAAGATGAGATTATCTTAATAGACGCAGGTATTAAATTTCCTGAGGATGAATTATTAGGAATCGATTATGTTATTCCTGATTACACCTATCTAGTGCAGAATCAAGATAAAATTAAAGGACTTTTTATTACACATGGGCACGAAGATCACATTGGAGGTATTCCATACCTTTTAAGAGAGATTAACGTTCCTATTTACGCTGGAAAACTTGCGATCGGACTGATAAGAAACAAACTAGAAGAGCACGGTCTATTGCGAAATACCGTGATGCATTCTATTGCAGAAGAAGATATAATTAAATTCCGGAAAACATCGGTAACTTTTTTCCGTACTACTCATAGCATACCTGATTCATATGGGATTGTAGTAAAAACACCACCTGGAAATATTGTTCATACTGGCGATTTTAAATTTGACTTTACACCTGTAGGTGAACCAGCAAACATTGCTAAGATGGCTGAGATCGGAAAAGAAGGCGCACTTTGCCTACTCTCTGACAGTACAAATAGTGAAGTGCCAGGATTTACAATGTCCGAAAAAAAGGTAGGAGAAACCATTAGTGATATCTTTAGCCGCGCTAAAGGTCGATTGATTTTTGCAACGTTTGCTTCTAACATATATAGATTGCAACAAGTTGTTGAGAACGCAGTGAAACATAACCGTAAAGTTGCTGTCTTTGGTCGAAGTATGGAATCTGCCATCACGATTGGACAAGAACTTGGTTATATTCAAGCACCTAAAGAAACATTTATTGATGCCCATCAAATCAATCGCATCCCAGCACAGGACGTAACTATCTTGTGTACAGGTTCACAAGGCGAACCAATGGCGGCTTTATCTCGAATCGCAAACGGAACACACCGACAAATCCAAATTATCCCTGGTGACACAGTTGTATTTTCATCCTCTCCAATCCCTGGAAATACACTAAGTGTAAGCAGGACCATAAATTTACTTTATCGTGCAGGCGCGGATGTTATTCACGGCCCTCTTAATGATATCCATACATCTGGACACGGTAGTCAAGAAGAACAAAAGTTAATGTTGCGTTTAATAAAACCGAAATACTTTATGCCGATTCATGGTGAATATCGTATGTTAAAAGAACACACCAAGCTGGCAACAGCTTGCGATATCGATCCAAGCAACAGCTTTATTATGGATATTGGAGATGTACTTGCCCTCGGCAAAGACAGTGCAGCAATTGCTGGTAAGATTCCTTCTGGGACTGTTTATGTTGACGGTAGTGGTATTGGTGATATTGGTAATATTGTTCTTCGAGACCGACGAATTCTTTCTGAGGAAGGTTTAGTAATCGTAGTAGTAA
Organism: Radiobacillus sp. PE A8.2; assembly: GCF_045635475.1. NCBI lineage: Bacteria > Bacillati > Bacillota > Bacilli > Caryophanales > Bacillaceae > Radiobacillus > Radiobacillus sp. PE A8.2. The sequence continues at coordinate 131,101 of NZ_JBJGXI010000002.1, forward strand.
GCATTAACATGAAAGAATTTAAGATCGCATCTGGTCCTGATATCATCTCTAGAGGATTTGTTTATATGAGAGAGTCAGAAGATCTTATTAACCAAGCTCAAAAAATAGTTGCTACTCATCTAGACAAAGTGATGGAGAGACGAACAACTCAGTGGTCGGAGATAAAAAATGAAATAACCGACACCATTGCTCCTTTCCTTTATGAGAAAACTAAAAGAAAACCAATGATTTTACCAATCATTATGGAAGTATAACTAAAAAGCCCTTTCCTCCAGTTGGAGAAAAGGGCTTTTTCTACTTAATCGTCATCTTCTACTACAAGATTTTTCTCAAATCGAGAAATATCTTTGTCCGCACCAATAACAATCAATATGTCTCCCTCATTGATCATTTCAGATGCCATTGGAGATACGTTAATAAACTTGTCCTTTTTTTGCTTAATTGCCACAACGTTACACCCATATTGAGCACGTATGTCTAGATCAATTAACGTCTTTCCAGTCATTTTACGTCCTGCCTTCACCTCTGCAATACTATGGTCATCAGATAGTTCCAAATGATCCAAAATATTGTTTGAAATAATACTATGTGCAATTCGCTTTCCCATGTCTCTTTCCGGGTGAACTACTTGGTCAGCACCAATTTTATTCAATACTTTCTCGTGGTAATCATTTTGAGCTTTAACCGTGATTTTTTTAATCCCTAGTTCTTTTAACATTAGTGTTGTTAAAATGCTTGCCTGAATATTGTCACCAATGGCGACGATCACATGGTCGATATTTCTTACTCCTAATTCTTTCAATACTTTTTCATCTGTACTATCTGCAATCACAGCATGTGATGCAATATTTTTAAATTCGTTAACCTTGTCCTCTTCAATATCAATAGCTAATACTTCCATACCTTCTTCACTAAGTTCACGGCAGATACTACCACCGAATCGACCTAAGCCAATGACAGCAAATTCTCTTTTCATGACGTTTTCCTCCAACTCAAGTAATGCATGCCATTAGTCTACCATATTTACTTTAATAAAGGGAGTTCATAATATAGAATATTCATTCTGAAAGTTTGTTGTTATTGCGCAAACCAGCTAGTATGCGTCGTAGTGTTTAGGTATTCACTTATCATACATGTGCACCGCTGCGGGGTCTCACTTACGCCACTATTCCCGCAGGAGTCAAAGTGTAGGGCCTACGCTTCATAAAAGGTGTGTAACAGAAAACCACCCTAAGCTGTGGTAAAATACGTCACTCCAGCGGGAAAGGAACAGTCTGAAGCCCCCGCAGAGAGTGCTCTTTGCGATCAAGGAGGCTGAAGCGTTCCCCTCGGAAAGGGCGTATTTTTCCACAGCGCCGGATTAGCAATCACTACTACGACGCATTTTACTTCGATTACGGATTTTCAAAAAAGCAAGTAACTTTACAAATCCCTGTATCTTATAAAAAGACAAAAGCCTTTGTCAAAATTGACAAAGGCTTTTGTCTTACAATGCATCTAACATTTGGAATTGTGATTTGACTAGGTCGAAGTATTCGCCCTTTTCTCGCATTAATTCGTCATGATTTCCTTGCTCTAATATTTTTCCATGTTCTAATACAATAATGTTATCCGCTTCTCGAATCGTTGATAGGCGGTGAGCGATCATAATTGCAGTTCTACCCTTAAGCAGTGTGCGCAATGCTCGTTGAATCTTTACCTCTGTTTCTGTATCAATACTAGCTGTAGCTTCATCTAAAATAATAATTCGAGGATTTGCTAACAGCGCTCTTGCGAATGATAGTAATTGGCGCTCCCCAGCGGAAAGGACGTTACCTCTTTCCTCTACCTCGGTCAAATAACCATTCGATAGTCTTCTAATAAAATCATCCGCTCCAACAACTTTCGCTGCTTCATATACCTCTTGATCAGTAGCTTCGGGTCTACCAAAGCGAATGTTTTCCAAAATCGTTCCAGAAAAAATAAAAGTATCCTGTAAAACAACGCTAATATTGTTTCGCAAACTATCTAGCTTCATGTCCCTAATATCTTGACCATCAATTTTCACAACCCCATTAGTAGGATCATAAAATCGACTAATTAAGTTAGCAATCGTTGATTTACCAGAACCAGTATGACCAACTAACGCGACCGTTTGACCAGCTTTCATTTCTAGAGTAATTTCATGCAGCGCAATTCGATCTTCATTATAAGAAAATTGTACACGATCAAATTCAATATGTCCTTGCATATTAGTGAATTCTTTCGCATTTGCGCTTTCCTCAACATTCGGTTGTTCATCTAAAAATTCGAATATACGTTCAGAAGAAGCCATCGCCATAAGCAACTGATTGTATATTTGACCTAAGCGAGATATCGGCTCCCAGAACATTCCAATTAAAAAGGCAAATGTTACAAAAGTACCTGTTTCTATCCCACCGTTCTCTGGACCAATAATAATTAAATGTGCACCATAGGAAATTAAAATAACAGTTCCAATTGCGTTACTCAGTTCCACGAACGGTCCAAAGAAGGCGCTTTTCTTTGTAGCAATACGCTCAGTTTCAAAATTCTCTGTATTTACACCATCAAAAAACTCTGTATTTTCTGGTTCTTGTGAGAAAGATTGTGTAATTCGAATCCCTTGCATGCTCTCATTTAAATGTGAATTTAATCTAGAGCGCTGGATCCGTACATCCTGCCAAGATCTGCGGATGCTTCTACGTAGTTTCGTAGAAATGTAAAACATAATTGGCAAAATAATCATTACCGCTAATGCTAATTTAGGACTTAGTACAAACAGGATTGCAACAATACCGAAAAGCATGACTAAATCCATTAACAGGTTAATGATCCCGTTCGTAAATAATTCCTGCAATGCATTAACATCATTTAAAATACGTACGAGAATGGAACCAGCTGACCGTTTATCAAAAAAGTTGTGTGATAAACGTTGAACGTGAGAAAAAAGGTGTCTTCTTAGATCATAAATAACGTTTTGACCTAGAATATTAACCCACCTAATTCGAAGCGTGTTCGCGACATAACTAAATAGATATAAAACAGCAATGCCTATTACCAGATAAGTAAGGAAGCGAATATCATTATTCGCTATCGCGATATCAATAGCAACCTTACCGATAAGAATTGGTACTGCCAATCGGACAATTGTTGATATTAACATTGCGATTAAAGCGCCAGGTAATAATTTTTTAGCGTATGGTTTAATATAGGTTAATAATCGTGCCATCTGCTTCCAGTTAAACGGTTTTTCAACTGCTTGATCTAGTGGATAATAGAAGCGTTTTAAATGACGACTTGTTTTATTGCCTATTTGGGTTGTTGCGCGTTTAGTCATTTATGCTCCCCCTTAATTTGCAGCATTCATGATGGCTTCTTTGTCTTGATATTGAATGTCATAGACACGTTGATAAGGTCCACCATGGTGAAGTAGTGTCTCGTGTGTGCCACGCTCAACAATTTCTCCATCATCCAATACAAGAATCTCATCCGCATGTTTCAATGAAGAAATACGGTGCGCAATAATGAATGTTGTTCGATCTTTCATCACTTCTTTTAAAGCTTTTTGGATCTTAAATTCTGTCTCCATGTCTACCGCTGAAGTAGCATCATCTAAGATTAAAATGCTTGGGTTGATTAAGATTGCTCTTGCAATTGCAATACGTTGCTTCTGACCACCTGAAAGCCCCATTCCTCTTTCACCAAGCATCGTATCGTAGCCCTTAGGCATTTCCAAGATAAACTCATGGGCCTGTGCTCTTTTAGCAGCATCAATAATTTGTTCCATCGATGCATCAGGATTTCCGTAAGCTATATTTTCTTTTATCGTAGTAGAAAACAAAAATGATTCTTGAAGTACAAAACCGATATTCCTTCTTAAAGCTTTTAGTTTATAATCGCTAGAAGGCTTTCCATCAACCATCACTTGACCTTGTTGCGGTTCATAAAAACGTGTAATTAATTGTGTAATACTTGTTTTTCCAGAACCAGTTCCTCCAATTAATCCAATAACCTTGCCTGGAGGTGCATCAAACGAAATATCTTTTAGTGCTGCATCATCATCCTCTTCATATCTTAACGTAACATTTTTGAAAGTTACATGACCATGAATGATTTCTTTATCGATCGTAGTATTTTTCTCTTCTATTTCCTCATCTGTTTCCAATATTTCTAACAAACGTTCACTTGCGGCTTTCGCTTGTGAAAATAAGTTGACGATGAAACCTAAATGCATCAACGGTCCTAAAATGTAAGTAACTAAGCTGAAGAATGCAATTAATTCACCTAAGGAAAGCTGATTGTCTACGACTAGATACCCACCAAACGCTAATAAGGCAACCATACAAACATTTCCGATAAATTCCATCAAAGGAAAATACTTCGACCAGATTTTAGATGTTTTTATGTTAATTTCACGATAATTCACATTGTTGTCTGTAAATCTATCAATCTCAAAGTCTTCTTTTGATAGAGATTTAACTGTGTTCATCCCACTAACATTTTCTTGGATCCGCGTATTCAGACGGCCTAATGATTTACGTACCTTTCGAAAAGATGGATGTACTCGCTTGTCAAACCGATAAACAACGACAGCTAGAAATGGCATCGCAGCCATTGTAACGAGTGCCAATTGAACAGAATAAAAAAACATAACCCCTAAACTAATAACAATTAATAAGACAATCTTAAGTAATTCTTTAAATCCAGCTGCTAGGAAAAATTTTAATCCTTCAACATCCATCGTTAATCTGGACATTAAGTCTCCTGTTCTTGCATTATCGTAATAAGTAAACGATAGCCTCTGAAGTTTCTGATATAAGCTATTTCTTAAACGATATACTGTAGAAGCCCCAAATAAATCTCCTAAATATTGTTGAAAAAAGTTAGCAACACCTTTAAATCCCACGAGCACAAAAAATCCTACAGATAAGTATGGAATGAGCTGAAATCGCCCTTCTAATACAACATCATCAATAGTTTTTTGTAAAACGATTGGGTATATGACAGTTATTGCGGTGACAATCAACATCGCAAACAAAGATGCGAAAAAAAACTTTCTATAAGGCCAGTAAAATTTCTTGAATTTTAATAAAGTATGCAACTGTCTCCCTCCTCCTGATGTTTTTTTACGTAACTATAAATATAACGGGTTCCGAAATAATTTTCCACCCTTTCGACTTAATTTTTATTATTTTTTTTATGTAGTTTTCTAGACTGGAATTTCTTAAACAGCAAAACGCTGAAATTGCTTTGCTGCGTTAATTATATGCATCTATGAAAAAACAAAAGCCTAACTCTTCAATGAAGGGTTAGGCTTTTCTAAAATATTACTTATCCGTTTTTCCAAGTACTCGATTAACGCGCTTGCGCAGCATTTTCATTCCACCGCCACCTGCTTGGAAATGGCGTAGGTTTCCTTCTGCATCAAAAACATAATAAGCAGGGACATATTGATTATCAAATGCGTCTGTTAAAGTATGTTTATTATCGACAAAAATAGGTTGTGTAATATTGTGTTCATCAGCAACTGCCTTGATTTGGTCTAAGTCTAGGTCCTTTTCAGAACGCGGCATATGAACTGCAATTACATTAAGCTCATCCTTGTATTCATCTCGGAATTCATTCACATTTGGCATTGCTTCTTTACATAAGCCACAACTCACAGACCAAAAATGAATCAATGTTGGTTTACTTCCTACTAATTCATCCTTAGAAACTTCACCATTTAGCCATGATGTTGCTCCATCAAAGTTAGGCATCGGCTCTCTAAGCTTCAATTTTTTTCCTCCTTTAGTTTCCAAATAGTAAAAAGGTCTAACAGATTGTTAGACCTCCACAAGTACTAAAGTGTTTCTTGTCCAGGTTTCCAATTCGCCGGACAAAGACCACCTGTTTGAAGTGCTTGCAGTACACGAAGAGTTTCGTCCACATCGCGACCTATATTGTTATGATTTACAACTTGATATTGCAGCTCACCTTCAGGACTAATAATGAATAATCCTCGAAGTGCTACGCCTTCATCTTCAATTAAAACACCGTAATCTTTTGCAACCTGATGGTTTGTATCCGCTGCTAACGGGTATTCCAAATCACCTAAACCATTATCTTCACGAGAAGTTTTAATCCATGCTAAGTGTGTATGTATTGTATCTGTTGATACACCAATTACCTCTGCATCTAAATCATCAAATTCATCAAAACGATCAGATAATGCAGTTATTTCTGTTGGGCATACAAATGTAAAATCCATCGGGTAGAAAAATAGTACCGTCCATTTGTCATTTTTCATATTTTCTTCTAAAGAGACTTTTCCAAATTCTTTGTTAGCTAGTACTGCGTCCATTTCAAAACGTGGTGCTTGTTTACCAACCATGCGTTCTGCCATATGTAATCCCTCCATATTATTGTTTAAAAATATGTTGTTCTTTCTTTCACAAACTTGATTATACAAAATTGATATTTCCTAGTCAATATTCAACAATATTCTACAAACTGAAGATTATCTACAATATCTACTAATATACCCAATGAAAAGCATGTTTATTCGATTCCAAATATCAATAACTTGATTATCAGCTCAGATTTCTATTATCATAAAGAAGACTGTAGAAAGGAGATGTACATATGGAATTTATTACGGATACAATAGAAAAGGTTTCGACCCTACTTGTTGGCCAGGGTCTACAAATTATCTTACTAGTTATTGGATTTCTTATCGTATCCAAAATTGGTAAAAAGGTTATTTCATCAAGCTTAACCAAAAACGTTGGTGCAGTGTCACCAGGAAGAATGAAAACATTAGAAAAGATGCTGCAAAATGTTTTTTCATACGTATTGTTTTTCGTATTCATCGTTATGCTACTCGGTATATTTAATTTTGATCTTGCACCACTAATCGCCGCTGCTGGTGTAGTTGGTCTTGCTATTGGTTTTGGTGCACAAGGTCTTGTTAGTGATGTAGTAACAGGATTCTTCTTACTATTAGAGCGCCAAGTTGAAGTGGATGAATACGTCACAGCTGGCGGCTATGATGGCATTGTTGAAGAAGTTGGTCTACGAACTACTCAAATTCGCAGCTTCGACGGAACATTGAACTTTGTTCCTAATCGCAATATTGCTGGGGTAAGCAACCATTCCCGTGGTTCAATGCGAGCACTAGTAGACATTGGTATTAGCTATGATGACAACATTGAAGAAGCGATGGCAGTTCTACAAAAAGTTTGTGACGAATTCAAAGAGAATGATGACCGATTTATCGATGGTCCTGATGTACTTGGCGTCCAAAGCTTCGGTTCTTCTGACATTGTATTACGTGTACTAGGTAAAACAGAGAACATGAAACAATGGGCTGTAGAACGTGACATGAGAAAACGAATCAAAGAAGCATTAGATGAAGCAAATATTGAGATCCCGTATCCACATCAAGTGTACATCAAAAAGGATAACGAGTAAGATATAACAGTAAGAAGGGCTATATTCTTAGTGCAACTAAGAATATAGCCCTCTTTTTTTAATAACTCAGAACTAGTGAAATCTATCCAAACTCTACTTCACACGATTCTCTACTTCTTGGCAGATTTGCTCTGCATTCATCCCAGATGCATTAATTACTGGACCATCTATACTTGCTGTAGCCATTCCCATCACATTTTGATCTTGACCAGAAATAACGCAACAATCACAGCCTTGTGCATCCTGCTCCTGCTTAAGCTCAACGATGTCATAACCTTTTTCTTGTAGTGCACTTCTTACATCTGAAAGTGTACCTTCAACACCTATTCTTGTCATTTTGAAACCTCCTAAGTAAATCTAAATACAAACATACATGTCTAGATTTCCCAGAAGTTTATTAACTATTCATTTCACGCTATAGCTCTCTAATTGCCGTTTCAACAATGTTAACCCCGATAGAAAGCGCTTCTTCATCCGGTGTTAGTTTGCTGTGATGCAGTCCATAAGGAGAATCAACTCCAAACCAGAACATGAAACCCGGAATATCCCTTAGCATGTATCCAAAATCTTCACCTGTCATTGCTGGCTTCGCATCATGCCAATCAAAGCTATGTGCTTGAGCTATTTCTTTAAAGCGCTCAACCACTTGTTCATCATTATAAACCTGATAATAGTTCGATCCATAATCAATCGATATCGAGCACTCATAACTAATTTCAAAACCCTTTACTAACATTTCGACATTAGCTTTAACTTCTTTCATTATTTCTGGGTTAAGTGTGCGAATGGTACCTTCCAATCTTGCCTTTTCTGCAACTACATTTTGTACAAATCCTGCATCGATTTTACCAATCGTGATTACTGCACTTTCTAGTGGGTCTATTCTGCGGGATACAATTTGTTGTAGCTGTGTAACAAAATAACTAGCAGCAACGACCATGTCTTTTGTTAAATGGGGATAAGCTGCATGTCCACCTTTTCCTTTGAAATCAATAAACAATTCACTCGTGTTCGCAAATAATAAGCCTGGTTTCGTTGATATCAATCCTGTTGGAAGTTCAGGAGCAATATGCAATGCGAAAATTAAATCAGGCATCCATGTTTGTAATTCTTCAGATTGCAATAAAGGCTCAGCACCACCTGGACCCTCTTCGGCAGGTTGAAAGATAAATACAACATTATCCTCAATAGGCTTCTCCGCTAATTTTTTTAGAGTTCCCAAGCCAATCGTCATATGAAAATCATGACCACATGCATGCATGTTACCTTCATGTTTAGAACGAAAATCATAATCTGTCTCCTCAAAAATTGGTAATCCATCGATATCACAGCGAAATCCAATCGTCCTTATAGGGTTCGTTCCATGTACCTTCACCAATATACCCGTCTTCCACTTTTTCACTGAAAGGTTATTCTGCTTAAATGTCTGTATCTTATCTAAGAGGAATTGTTGCGTTTTAAATTCTTGAAATCCTAATTCCGGTATTTGATGTAACGCTCTTCTTATTCTTTGTAATTCGGTAATTGCCACGGGTCATGTTTCCTTTCAATTTTATTAGTGAATTTTAAAAACAGCAGGAGGTTTCCTCCTGCTGTTAAAATTTCTATTCTTCGTCTAATTTACGCAATGCTTGCATAATTTCGGTTTTTGATTTTGTTTGAGCATCAATTTCCTTAATTACCTTGGCTGGTGTCCCTGCAACTACTGTGTTTGGTGGTACATCTTTTGTCACTATTGCACCTGCTGCCACTACAGCACCTTCACCTACAGTAACTCCCTCAAGTACAACTGCATTTGCACCTACAACAACGTTATCTTCAATAACTACGGGTTTCGCAGATGGTGGTTCGATTACACCTGCTAAAACTGCTCCAGCTCCAATGTGACAATTTTTACCAACCGTAGCTCGTCCGCCAAGCGTACAGTTCATATCAATCATCGTTCCTTCTCCAATTACAGAACCAATGTTGATCATTGCCCCCATCATAATTACGCATCCGTCTCCAATTTCAACTTGATCACGGATAACTGCACCAGGCTCAATTCGTGCATTGATTCCTTTTAAGTCCAATAGTGGAATAGCCGAATTTCTTCGGTCATTTTCAATGACAAAATCTTCTATCTGGTCTTGATTATTATGTAAGATGTCTTGTATTTCTTTCCATTCACCAAATAGTACAGCTGTATTTCCATTAACAAAATCTTTAACAGTATTAGGGAATTCGATTTTAGCTAGATTTTTACCTTTTACATACACTTTTACAGGTGTGGATTTTTTGCTATTTGAAATAAAAGAGATTATTTCTTGTGCGTCCATCATTTTCAATTCATGTTCCTCCTATGATTACATTGTTTTACTTCTATACTGTACCAAAAACAAATAATAATTTACAAGTAATAAATCTAGTCAAACATAGTACTATCACCACTCAATTCATTTGTTACCAAAAACAAACATACTTATTAGAATGGAAAGGTGGACACTGTGGCTAAACCAGCATAACTATTATCTTTGAGCTCCTCATTTTAAAATTGCTAGGTATTAAAAAGAGCCCCAAAAAGGGACCCTTCCATCACATTATTTAGTAATTAGCTGACTATATTTACTTACATGCAGAAATCTGTTCAGCTGTTTTAAGACTGCTCTTCTTGTTAAAATTCCATCGAAAAACCCTTGTTCGTCTACTACACATACGAATGTATGATCGATTAATATTTTCATGCACTTTAATAAATCATCATCTTTATGTAGACAAGGGATATCTTTGTTCATAACTTCTTGTACCTTTGTGGTGGATAGTTTTTCTAATTCAAATCGTTCGATACCAAGAATATGATTTAAGATAATCGTTTTTCCAATCGTGCCTTGAAACTTATAAGTTGTATCTAATACCGGAACAGCTGAGTACCCCGCCTTAACCAATACTAATAAGGCATGTTCTAGAGGATTACCCATTTGAACATGGGCGACTTTTTCTGAGGATATCATTAAATCCTCTACTACAATATCTGTTAAATCTTTTTCAATGCTTTTCATTGTTTCCACTCCTTTTCTTAGCTGTGAAGGAGCACTTCCTAGACCGTACCTACAACTTTATTCTAGCATAAATTCAAAAAAGTTACTATTGAATTATTGTTTGGTATTTATAATCTTGGATAAATCGTTACGGCGATCTCTAAGTTGGCAAACTGTTGCTGATTTTCACTGTCTTCAAACAATTTCTAGGTCACCATCCCCTACTGCTCTTTCAATATTAGGATTACATTCCCCTGCTGTCCCGTCACGGACAAACTCAAAGTCAGTTTGCCTAAAAATTCCTGGTTGAGCATACTGAATATCCTATTCTCCTCCTGTGAGAGGTTTCAACTGTACCAGCTATTACAATATAAACTTGGTTTTCCACTAAACGAGCTTGCGCACAATAACGTACTCTTAAGCATCCTTGACGATCATCATTACAGAATGGCGTGAATATAATAAGCACTAGGTCATAAATACGATGTCATGACAGCTTCTACATTCTTTTGACAAGTGCTCATCATCATGTTCATAGTATCTTGGAATCCTCCCACCAAATGATAATACTTTTCAAATTAAGCATTCTTGCAAGACCCTTTCTTGCATCATATAGCCTACGTCCAATTTTCATTCTTCTAAAATCAGGGTGCACCATGAATTCAATTCCGTATAAATAATACCCTTCAGGATCATGATTGATAAATATCCTTCATCGGTAATATCATCCGCTGAATACTTATCATCGTATTCATCAAAATTGATAATAAGACTGGAGCAACTGCCTGTGATTTGATCATCATACTCCACGCAAAACTGCCCTTCTAGAAAGCGCTCTAAATAAATTTCTTTCTAAACGCTCTTTTTTCCAATGGCTCATACCAGGAAAGCATATTTGTTGCAGCTTTAAAATTTCAACGATAACTTGGTGAGTGTGATTATGGATATTTATTTTTTTCAAATTTAGTCAGATCTAATTTTGATACTATACCAGCGTTCCTTTCTTTGATTAGTTCATTACATAGATGCATATGCTAAGATTTTATAGGGTACTTTTCCAAATGAACTTCGATACCCTGAATTAAAAGCAAGCAAGTTAAGGATATAAAATTAAAAAGCGTACAAGGGGTCCATTAGTATAAACCGACAATTCATACTATCGGTATTTTTTCTGTATAGTACAAGCATATTTCTTATGAAATTTAGTGTATAATTTATAGTGAATCGCAAAAGGTGAACAATTCGCAGCAAGCAGGTCTAAGCTGTGAATCTCCGAGACCACACTTTAGGCTTTTTAATCGCGTGAAAACTGGAAAAAAGGACCAACTCTAGAATTCACCGCTGATCAGTTACGCCCTTTTGAACAAATTCTATAAGAGATTAATAGAGAAAGGTTTTTGCCTTAATGAATCGTCGATCATTTTTAAAAAAATTATTGGCCAGCACCATTACTTTCTTAGGATTAGGTGGAGGTTCATTCTACTATGCACGTGAAATAGAGCCGACCCTGCTAACCATTCATGAACATACGATCAAATCAACAAAGATTCCTAAAGCATTTGAATCCTTTAAAATAGCTCAATTTAGTGATACACACTTAGGATTTCATTATACATTAGAACAATTCACAGAACTTGTACAAACAATTAATGACCAAGATCCCGACCTTGTTTTATTTACAGGTGATCTGGTAGATATGCCTAACAAATATGATTGGGATGATAAACTAATTGAGACATTAGCCAATATCACTGCACCATATGGCAAGTATTGGATATATGGAAATCATGATCACGGGGGATACGGCACAGATCTTGTTAAACGCGTGATGGATCAAAGTAACTTTCAGCTTTTACAAAATAGCAATGTTCAAATTAATATAGAAGAAAATTTCTTTACGCTAGCTGGATTAGATGATGTCATGCTTGGTCGTCCTGATATTGAGTCTGCCTTAGCGCAAACTGACGAAAATATTTTCACAATGTTGCTAGTTCATGAACCTGACTATGCAGATATAACCAAAAGTTATCCTGTTGACGTGCAGCTGTCCGGACATAGCCATGGTGGTCAAATCCAAGTTCCTCTCTTAGGTTATTTGTATACTCCACCTTTTGCAGAGAAGTATGTCGAAGGTAAGTACACAATAGGTACAAATCCACTTGAGTTATATGTCAGTAGAGGCATAGGAACTACAAGAATGCCTTATCGCTTCTTATGTAGACCAGAAATAAGCTTTTATACATTGAAACCTACCAATTAACTATATAAAACTAAGACAATTTATCGATTTTTTATTGTTATAATGATAAAATTGAAACGATTATTAGAATTGGGGGATAAACGATGCATAATCATTTGTACAAGAAGCTTATAGTGCTCCTATTATTATTTGTACTCACAGCATGTGGTTCAAAATATGAAGGTGATTTCTCTTATAACGTTCAACCATTTGAATTCACAAATCAGGACAACCAAACGGTCAGTAACGAGGACCTTGAAGGAAAGTTTTGGATCGCTGATACAATCTTTACGAATTGCCAAACTGCATGCCCGGTAATGACTGCAAACATGGTCCAATTACAAGAAAGACTTCAACAAGAAGGCTTGGACAGTGTAGAGTTCGTTTCATTTTCGATTGACCCAGAACAAGACACTCCAGAGGTATTAAAAGAATATGGACAAGTGCGTGGAGTTGATTTTAGTAATTGGAATTTCCTTACTGGCTATCAGTACGATGAAATTAAGAAGTTTGCAATGGATTCCTTTAAGGCATATGTTGATGATGCAGGTGAAGATGACCAATTTATTCATACATCAAGATTTTATCTTGTCACCCCAGAGGGGAATACGATAAAAAGTTATGATGGATTTACAACAGATCAATTTGATACGATTATATCTGATTTAAAAAAAATGATGTAAACCAGTAGAAACTAAGAATAACTGCAGTTATTCTTAGTTTTTACGTTAACACGATTTGCCAATTGATGAAAGATTGTGTAAGATTAAAACAATCATAGATAAAGGGAGGTTTGCTAATGAGTGATACTGATCAAACGAACATTGACAATATTGCTAAAGCATTGTTTGTTGTCAATCGTCATGCAAAAACAGCACCAATACCACGACAATTGTATACAATGAAAAAACAAGCGATCCTTAAATTAATCAAACAAGAACAGGCAACAAAGGTTGGGCTTCACTTTTCTGATCACCCCAAATTTAGTCATCAACATTCTACCTTACTAGTAAAAGTAAGTAATTACTATTTCCATATTCCTCCATCAAAAGAAGATTTTAAAGCCCTGGAGCATTTAGGAAACGTTGATAAAGATTATCGAAATCCGAAGCCACAAATGTCATTATCACAAGCAAAAAGAATTCTTTCCAAATTTCTAGGATGGAATGAAAGTAAACAAAAAGAATTTGATCATAAGAAACCTTACTCTTCTTATTTCACCGCCTCTTCACTGGGTCAAATTAGTCGTTCTCCTTATAAACGTAATCGTAACTACTAAGTTCTCCCGGTTACAGGTGTTAAATGCAACTAAAGCATTTAGCACCTATTTTGATGTAGTCCTTGCTCCTATAGCATTAGTCTGATATTGCTCTAATAATCAAATATACAATTAACCCAACTACAGGAAAAAATAGGGTTCCAAAAAGAACTATAATAGCAAATTCTTTACTATTTCCCTTGCGAATAGAATCACGATAAGCCCAAATGCTTGTAATTATATTCAATACTAATAAAACCAGTCCGATAAAGATAAATACGCCAAAGACAAGTGCGATATCCAATTTAATCCCTCCTATATAATGTATATACGGATTGAATATCTTTATTGTTTCATTTTTATAGGTGGGTATGTAGAAATTTCTATATCAATTCTACGGCGTGAACACTCTCCACCTAAATCTAAGATTTTGATGGAGCATCTTTCCTAACATTGAAAGAACTTTTCCTGCTTCTGCGATCCTTGCCTTTCTCTTTCGAGGAAGGTCTTACACTATCTCCACAGGCGTAGATTATACTGTTCGGTCGTGACCTCGACCTACAGTGCATAGGGAATTGTAGAATAGGATACAATTGCTTGTACCTTTTCTAATCCTCGGTGTAGAATATTTAGGGCTGCATTTTCATCTCGATCCATCACCAGACCACATTTCGGGCATATATGTGTACGGACAGACAGCGATTTCTTGACATGGTTACCGCAGGTCCGATAGCTCTGTTTATGGAGAAAATCTCGTCGTTGGTTGGCTACTTTAGTGTGGACTTTTTGTACTTTTTCGACTTGCTTTTCCCAATTTTGGGTACCCTTTTGTCTGCGGGATAATCGACGTTGTTCCTTCTGTAGTTTCTTTTCTGCTTGCAAAAGATACTTGGGTGGCTCAATCTTCCCGCCATCGAAAAGAAAAGCAAAGCATTGGATGCCTAAATCAATACCAATTGTATTTGCAATCATCGGTGGATGGGTTTGTACTTGTTTTTCAACACTAAAAATAGCAAACCACTTTCCACTTTGTTTTTTGATGATTACTTGCTGCTACAAACTTTACAACTTCTTTATTAATCCATGACACTTAGCCGATCTGTTTGTCATAGAACTAGAGGCATGCTTTTAAACTTTGGCTATCTGTTCTTATTACGCAAATTATCCTAGTATGCGTCGTAACTTGGAGAGTGGTTAACTGCCTGGAGCGGAAATCACGAGCAATACATTACCTCGAATTATACTTCAAGTCTGAAGTTAAAAACTTTATAAAAAAAGTTTAAACAAAAAAGAACGCCCTCTGTCGTCCGAATATACTAAAGCGATTTTGAATTTTGTCGCTTCATTAGAGATGCTGTTGCTTGAACCAGTTGAATAACAAATAGAATTAACCCAAAGCCAATTATTCCGAGTATAGTGTCAGCTAAGTAACTAATCTCAAGCTCTTTTGAAAACTCTACTGCTTGCATTGTTTCAAAAAAGCAAATCATGAATAATAGCAATAAACTTCCTGAAATATATGCTAAAAGCTTGTCCCATTGAAGTAATACGAGTAAACGAAGCAGAGGCAACAACAATATGTAACAAAGTACAATTCCTAAAAATCCAAGTCCGATATAAATGTGTTGATCTGTTATTCCTAGCGGGCTGAGTTGTGATTTATTTATAATCCACTGGCTTCCGCTTGTTACCTGAGCATAAATCCAATTATCCATTGTAATCTCCCCTTTCTTTTTTATCATTATTCCCAAATAATTTGGTTGGTATACTAGCAATCTATTAGTGACAGCCTTATAATTAAAAGCAAAATAAAACACTGCAAAATAAGTACCCAGCAGTGTTTTTACGTTTCTAAATCAAGGAATTCTCGAAGACGGTTACGATAACTTTCAGCTTCTTTATATCCTTGCAAATAAAGAGCATGTAGCTTTTCTCTGTTCCTTTCAATTCGACTAACGTGGAGAGGTGCTTGCGGTCTAATAACTAGAACTTCACCATTCTTCTCCATTTCTTCAATTTTTGCAATCGTTTGATTGTATTTCAAATGTCTAGTTGCGATTGCCTTTATTAATTTAGGGTGATCTTTATAAGTTCGACTAAATAGCCATGAAAATTTCATGGCTTTTTTTACATAACCAGGGTTCCTTGTTAATACAACCACATGCTTTTTATTACCTGCATTTATAGAAGGTTGAATTGGAATTGGATCTGCGATTCCACCATCAAGCAATTCTTTCCCTTGTATATGTATACTTGGTGCTAATAATGGTAATGAACTTGAAGCTCGAATTACTTGAAGTAAATCATTCTGATTATGAAATTCATTAAAGTAAACTGCTTCCCCTGTTGTAATATCGGTTGCACCTACAACAAATTTTATTTTCGTTTCAAAAAACGTTTCAAAATCGAAAGGAACTAATTTTTTTGGAAGTATGTCGAATATAAAATCCATACCGAATAATTCTTTATTTTTGAACCATCGTTTAAAAGAAATATACTCAGGGTGCTCGCCATATTCAACCAGAACCTTATAATTTCTTCCTCTTTGTCTAGATATATAGGAGCTACCTACACTTGCTCCCGCAGATGCACCTATTACGTATGGGAATGTGATATCTTCATCATGAAAATAATCGAGTACGCCAGCAGTGTAAGTTCCTCGCATGCCGCCACCTTCAAGAACAAGACCAGTCTGCTCCAACATATTTACACTTCCTTTTACAATAATACGGAATCAATTTCATAATTACCTTATAGTTTTTGTTTCAACAATATAATGCCTGAAAATAGCTTAAAATTAATATTATGAAATTGATTAAACTATATACAGATTATAGCAATTCAAAATAAAAATCGAGTAATAAACCTCTCCCAACTTCTAATAAGGTAGTAGAGTAAAAAATACAAAAACCAAAAAATCCTTATAACAGTTTGTTATAAGGACCATCTCTACTTCATTTGGGTTATTTATAGGTTCTATGGTATTATCAACTTATGTGTTTTGTAATTGTTTTTTCACAGTACTAGCCTGTTTAAGCTCAACTTGCTCTTCAATTTTTTTCATTGCTTTTTCGTCATTTAATAGTTCCTGTTTGTTTTGATTGACTAGTTCTTCAAACGAGAGTTTACGAAGTCTCACACGTTTCACCCCTTATTTTACTGTTGTTAATCGCTTTCATTACTATTATAACCTATTTTCTATTTTAGACAAATCGAAATTGTGTAAATATTTTGTATTTTTTAATTATGGAGGAATCACCGTGGAACATTTGATCAATACCAATGTCGCACAAATTAAGATATCTGGAATTAGACAGTTTTTTAATTTAGTAGCGAACAAACCTGATGTTTTATCCCTTACAATAGGACAGCCAGATTTTCATACACCTGAACACGTAAAGGATGCTGGAAAGAGAGCAATTAACGAAAACTATACTACATACACTCAGAATGCAGGAATTTTGCCATTACGAAAAGCAATCTCTACTTTTGTACGAGAGCAATACGATTTATCCTATGATGCAGATTCAGAGGTAATCGTGACTGTTGGTGCATCACAAGCTATTGATATTACCTTAAGGACAATCCTTCAACCAGGTGATGAAGTTTTATTACCAGGACCCATTTACCCAGGCTATGAACCATTAATTCGTCTCGCTGGCGGTATTCCAGTACATGTTGATACAGCAGATAATCAGTTCAAATTCACCAGAGAATTAATAGCAAACTATATTACAGATAAAACAAAATGTATCATTTTACCATACCCATCTAACCCAACAGGAGTGACATTAACAAAAAATGAGCTTCATGAAATAGCGACAGAATTAGAGAATAAAGACATCTTTATTTTAGCAGACGAAATATATAGTGAATTAACGTACGAACAGAAACATGCATCAATTGGCATATTTAGTGAAGTTAGTAATAAAACAATAATTATTAACGGCCTCTCTAAGTCTCATTCAATGACTGGTTGGAGAATCGGTTATATACTAGCACCAAAATGGTTAGCAGAACATTTGCTTAAGGTACACCAGTATAACGTGTCTTGTGCATCCAGCATAAGTCAGTATGCTGCGCTTGAGGCATTAACTGCAGGAAAATCAGATCCAATTTTGATGAAAGATCAGTACAAACTAAGACGGGATTACTTGTTAAGTAGATTAGATAAAATGGGACTTGATACAGTGAAACCTGATGGTGCATTTTATTTCTTTTTTAAAATCCCAGGTATAACTACACAATCCTTCGATTTAGCAGTTCAATTAGTAGATGAAGCAAAACTTGCATTAGTCCCTGGAGATGCATTTTCAGATTATGGGCAAGGTTACTTAAGGCTATCTTACGCTTATAGTATGGAAACTCTCGTGGAAGGTATGAATCGACTGGAGCAATTTTTAATCAATAAAAAAATATAATGTAGTGAGGACTAATAAAATATTTGTTAGTCCTTTTTTTTACACTTAAACCTAGAAATTTTATCATTTTTCTTTTCCAGGTACTTGTTTTTCTCATACAAGTTAAGTAGCTTGTCCAGTTCTTGGCTTATTTGAATAGATTCAGAACTAGTAAAACCTTTGTTCCTGGCAACCTCGGTCATTTTATTCCGTAAACTTTCAATTCTATGCAACAAATACTGTGATCTAATCATTATACCGGGCTACCCCCCCTCTATGCTGAAAGAAATTTTGAACATGAGAATAAACAGTTGGGGTCCATGTCATCATCAAAAAATAATCAATGAACTATTGCTGTTGGCAAAGATATTGAAATATGAGGGCGTCTAGTTCTTGGCTCTGCCTTATTGTCTCACTACTAGACAGACCCTTTTTAGTTGCTATTTGAATCATTTGCATTCGTTTCGTTTTAATCTGGAGGTGTAAACTATCCGTGTCCATTACTGCCGTATTATATTCCTTACTCACTATCCCCAATACCCTTCTTTTTATATTTTAGATTAAAAAATACCATATAAACGTTACTGATTATGCCAAAGGTTGAGGTAGAAGTAAAGCGAATCGCAAAATAAGACAAAAAACAATAGAAATATTAAATAAAACCAATCGATACGACAATGATTCGACATATTTTTATTATTAATAAAAAGGTGTATTTGTTGTAATTACTGGTTCTATACAGAAGAAAATGATGGCAAAATGCCATCATTAACCTCGATCAAATATTTCAAATCCAATAAACGTTATAAGAATACCAATGGCAACAATAGAAAAAAGAGTATCTTCCATATGTAAAACCTCCTCCCAGTAAATCATAACCTTTTCTAATTATATCATACACATTTACCCTCGAGAAATATCAAAATTAAATACCATTGCATGTGACATCAAAATATTTAATTACATTAAATGGGTATGTTCAATAGTGCCGATATGATAGAATATTTGATGAGCAACAGAGATTGTGCTGGTTCACGTATGAAAGCAGGTGTAATAATTATGCTCTATTGTCCGTATTGCGGAGCTAAGACAAAAGAAGATGAACTATTTTGCACTCAATGTGGTAATAAAATCCCTAACGACATTTACAATAGGATGAGTAAAAATAAAGTGAATTATCGTTTTTGGTATATACCTTTGTCTCTACTAATAGCATTATTCATAGCCGTAGGTGCTTACTATCTTCATTTAGAAAACCAAAAAACACAAGCAAAACAATTATTTAACGAAGGCGAAGACTATGCATTAAATGGCAACTATCAAAAGGCCCTCCAATCATTTAGTAATGCCTTGGATCTAAATCCTAATTTCCCTTCAGCTGAAGAGAACAAAAATTTCATGAACATCACGATTGAAATCCAAGGAGAGCTGAGCAGAGTAGACTACTTGATACAGGAACAAAATTTCCAAGAGTCATTAGAGCTTCTCTCTAATGCAGAAGATAGACTAAAAAACTATAAAGGAGAACTAGTTAGCAACTTAGTTGATGAAATTGTCTCTAATAGAAAAACAACCCAACTAGAACATTTAAACGCGCAAATGGAGGAAGACCCGTCATTTGAGGATCTCAAGACGCTACTTTGGCAAGCTGAAGCTATTCAAATCGAGCAAGCAAATGTAATTGCAGATGATATAAGAAATAGGATCGTCTCTTATGCCTATTCCAATGCTAATCAGCAATTAAAAACACATCAATTCTTAAATGCTCGTGACATCATTGAAGATGCATTAAAATATGCTCCTGAATCTGAAAAGCTCAAAAGTTTAAAAACTACAATTGAGAAAGAAAAAATTTCTTTTGAAACTGAACAGCAGCAACGAATCGAACAAGCAATGAGTGCAGCCGAAGAAGAACGCGAGAAAAATCAAAACGATGCAGTCAGCCTTGGTGATATAAAAATCAGTAAAGATGATCAAAATAATTTAGTTGTGTCAGGTAAATTAACAAGTGTTGCTACAGTTCCGATAAACTCTATTTCCGTGGAATATGTATTGCTGGATGAAGATGATGTTGAACTTATGGCTAACGAAGTATTTGTATATCCAGATACACTGTATCCAGGAGAACAAGGTAACTTCGATTACACACATTTTGAAATTGCACCGGAAGATAAGGATAAACAATTGAAAGTGAAGATTAATAAAATAAAATGGTTTCTTGACTAGATAAAATGGAGTGAAACAATGAATAAAAGACATACCTATCTTCCTATTTTCCTATCGGTTATAATTTTAATTATTGGGGCTTCGTGTATATTTTTCATTTACAAGGATTGGACAAACTCTCCAATTGAAGTAAAAAACACACTAGCTCTCCAAGTTGCAGAACAAGAAGCAAGTGTAGATCTAACTTCAATTATTCACGAATCACAAAAAAGCGTCGTTCAAATTGAAGCTTTAAGCGATGCCAGTGAAAAAATAGGTTCTGGATTCTTATATAATGAAAAGGGAGATATCATTACAAACGCCCATGTTGTCAAAGATGCTACCTCGATTTATGTGAAGACAGCAAATGCTAGAACCTATAACGGGGCATTAGTAGGCATCGGCAAAGATACAGATATTGCAGTTATCCGAGTACCACAGTTGGCCAATCAGGCGAAAGCAACATTAGATCTTGATTATAACCCGACAGTCGGAGATGAAATATTAGCAGTAGGAAGTCCATTAGGTTTTCAGAATACCGTTAGTCTTGGCATTGTTGCAGGAGAAAACCGTACCTTTTCAATCGATGAATATAATTATGAGAATGTATTACAAATTTCCGCAAATATTACACACGGAAACAGTGGCGGGCCGTTAATCGATAGAGAAACAGGTGACGTGATTGCTATTAACTCAGCAGGAACCGAAGAAGGTGGAATTGGTTTTTCTATCCCTCTAAAAAAAGTTATTGAACAAATAGAGACTTGGTCTGAAAAAGCTGATCACAGAGAACTAGAATACCAAAGTGCAACAGAACTGGCGCAATCGATCAATCCTGTTCAATTAAAAGACGATGCGACATACCTGATTACGTATTTCTTTGACAGCCTGGCGATTCGTGACTATATAAATGCTTATGCACTTTTAGGAAGTGAATGGCAGAGCCGAACCACTTATCAAGCATTTCGTGAAAATTACATCCACCTAGTCGAAACTAATATATCGAATCTAACTAGTACCTTTGATGACGAAACAAATCAAGTTATGCTCACATTAACTGCTGATAATGTATTACGAACTTCCAATCAAGAAACAAAAACAGAAACTTATCAATATAAACTATATGTGGGGTATGAAAACGATCAATTAAAGATAATAGATAGTAACCGCGAATTAGTTAGTGAGTAAAATTATAAAAGTATCAATAATACAATCATCTTACACTGGAGGATGATTGTTTTTATTCCTTTATACAACTCTACTCAAGTTGTAAGGATTAGAAATTCAGTTTTTTATCCAAATTAGGTCAAACGTTTATACACAAGCGTAACAATTTCCCTATAGTATAAGTGTAATTATTCAGGAGGTGAGTATGTATGTCACACTTTGGATATAGTTGTGGATACCCTGGAACTTCTAGGAGGCTCACTAGCTCCCCTAAGGTGCGCGAAGTGGATTTCCGAAGCGGTGCAAGCACTCTCCAAGTTACGACGGAGTTTAGCTATTTTGCGTATTAACAACAATCTTTTAGAAACAGCCTTTGTTAATCTGTAATTCAAAATAAAAAATACAAACCCTACTCATTTAAAGGGTTTGCATTTTTTATCAGTAGAGCACCAATATGAACGTACATTGCTATATTTAAGTATTAATAATGAAGCCTGTCTTATGCTCTATCCTTAAATTCGTCCAACAATTCGTCACCCTCAAAACCTTCATCAATTAAGCTCTTTAACACCTTCGTGAATTGCCCTTTTTTCCGGTCGACTAATGTAGCAAAGAAAATAACAGTGATGTCATCTTCAATTTGTGTTATTTCACTAATAGACGCCATAAAAGTTGCCGGTTGGTTACTCTCTTTCGTAATCTTAGCCAACAAAATAATAATATTATTATCGTTCATTAAATCACGAAAATAATCTTCATAGCTCCGTTCAACATAAGCCTCAACTAACCATTGATTTTTATCATCTTCACGATCAATAATTAAGCCGTCTTTCAATTGAATTGGATTTTTACTCACAGTTTCCTTTGTTTCTTTCAATACATTTAGAGATATAAGTTTAAAGGTTTTCATAGTTAACCTCCTTTTCAATTGAAATGAATTGCCCTGTTCTCTTCGATTAACCCTGCACCTTTCCCCTATTAGATAAATCACTAACCTCTTAAATATAAATAAAATACCGTTTGTCGGGAAAATTTTAAATATGAAGCTATTTATATGATTCGTACTTTCGTATTTGTGAGTTATTCTATAACCGAGTTTAGTAATTGAACTCAATATATTTATATTTACCAAGAAAATCTGGCCAGCCATAACTTTTATGTGATTGTTTTCCCGAATACTTTCAACTGTACCTATTGTTATAATCCCTTCAAAAATCGATACCTTATAGTATCATTGTTCTTGTAAATACCTTTGTTACTCATTTTCAACTATAACATAAAGTACCTTTTACTATGAATTATTGTTTTTGTCGGAACTATATTTTTTGATTAAAAAATATATCTGGTGGTATAGTTCCATATACTATATATAAGGTTGGGTTTTTTATGGAAAATGAACAGAAGAAAAAGGAATATATCGATTTCCAAATCGGAAAGTATGATTTGTTTTTCAAAAAATCATATGAAATCATTTATAATGTAAATGACTTTCTTATTTCCTTATGGTTTTTATTAGGGAGTATTGGCTTTTTGTTTAAAGATTGGGAAAATCTAGCTGTTTGGCTTTTTATAATAGGTAGTGTACAATTTAGTATTAGGCCTCTTATTCGCGTTATCCATTCATTTCATCTAAAAAGATATGTGAAAAAACAATTTAAAGATTTTTCGTAAATAGTGCTCTTGGGAGTTGTTTAATATGAGAAAAGCAAGTTTTGGATTAATACTATTATTACTACTGATCAGCTGCTCACAACAGCAAGTAGAGCAAAGTAATGAAGAAAATGCACAAAGTGAAAAACAACCTTCACTAACGATTGAAGATACTGACGAAGTTATCGAAAATGAAGAGTTATATATAGAAATCAGCCAAAATAATGAAAAAGTGAAATTAAATTTAACAAACATACCTATTTTGAATAACTACCTAAAAGCTTCACCTGACACGCAGAAAGCGATTAACAGTATATCAGTTTCACCAATCGAGGCTACCGAACTCATATCATTATACTTACTTGAATTTTCTTGTAGCAATAGTCGTTGTTCATACATTTTGCTTGATCAATCCGATGAAAGTCGTTCTTATTTATTAGCTGATTTGGCAGAGTTAGATACAATCTCAGCTTCACCTTCACAGGATAAACTAATGTTTGTATTTAAAAGAATGAAGCAAACTAAAGTAGAAACAGCCATATTCAATAAATTAGTTATTATGGATATTGTAAATTGGAAAACACTACCGTTTACGTCTACTTTGCCAAACAGTCTAACTAAGTATACATCGCCAATATTAACCACTTATTGGAAAGATGATCAATCCATTCTAGTTACAGTTCCTGATGTAATCGAGCCAAACGTTGACTCTATAGTGTCTTGGGAATTATCATCAGACATGAACACAATAACAACTGAATTAAGTATCAAAGAATAACAAGGAGTGCCTACATGAATGCTACGCTAGAAACAATACTAAATCATCGATCTATCCGAAAATTTAAAAAGGAACAACTTACGTATGATCAAATTACAAATATTGTAGAGGCTGCTTGTCGTGCTTCTACTTCAAGTTATATGATGGCATACTGCATTATTGGAGTCACAGATGAAGTAAAAAAGCAAAAACTAGCAGAGATTTCCCATCAGGACTATGTTCAAAACAACGGTCATCTGTTTGTTTTTTGTGCAGACCTAAATCGTTTAACTATAAAAGCAAGTAAATCTGACTACGATAAAATGCTTGAAAACCTACAAAATACAGAACACTTCTTGGTCGCTTCTATAGATGCTGCTCTAGCAGCCCAAAACGCCGCCCTAGCAGCAGAATCTATGGGTTTAGGCATTTGCTATATCGGAAGTCTAAGAAACAACATCCAAGAAGTTGATTCCTTACTGAATTTACCTTATCATGTTATTCCTTTATTCGGAATGGCGGTAGGAGTACCCGACCAACAAAGAGAAATAAGACCACGATTGCCACACAAAGCAATCTATTTTGAAAATGAATACGAGCATGATAATCAAATTATAAATAACTACCTAAATGAATTTAATGATTTAGTTAATGATTATTATCAAAAACGAAGTTCGAATCAACGAAATGATACATGGACGGAGCAAATGGTTCGTAAATTCAATAAGCCAACGAGAATGGATGTTTCAAGCTTTGTCCAAGAAAAGAAATTTAATCGAAAATAAAGGTAGTCCAATTAGGACTACCTTTTTCTATGAGTTGTTATTTGAATATAAAATCACGATTTATTCGAATGTTAATCGGTTCGCCATTAACTTCTAATTGACAATGAACAAAAAGCGTATATGAACCAGGTTCACGAAAAGCAAATACCTGAAGATCATCCGGATGATAAATATCACCAGGGTCCATAATTTTAGTTACTGGACTTCCAGTAAACTTAGGGTTGTCATGATTAATAGATAAGCCTATTAAAGGAGTGCGGTGACTGAGTGTTATCGTTTCTGTACCAATATATTCTAATGAACGTAATACCTGTAAACCATTTTCATGATTTTCCATACGAACGTGTAGGATGAAGTTGTTGCTCTGTTCATCAATTCTTATTGGCTCAATCAATTTGGCGGTTGATGTCCCTTTTAACCAGTAGACAGTCAAAGATCCAACTAACAATAAAATGCATGTGACGAAAACTACTTTTTTTAACAACCACTACTCCCCCTTCTGTTCCTATGTACGATTTAACACCTACCTGTATAGACGGATAAAGTTATCAAATAGTTTCACTTTTTATAAAATTTGGAAAAAAACATAGTTTTAATATGCCACTGTTCAAGAGAATCTTATCGAATGATTATTATTGGATGACCCTTTAGAACCTAGAGACTCGCAATTAATGGTTGATATTCCCATACATTTTCTATCATAACATTGCAAATAACACAAATAGTATTTTTAACTATTTACCTAACCGTTAAGCATAAATCCTCTTATAATTTATTACCCCAATGAGAAAATTTTAATCCTACCTTCTCTTCCAACTATCTATATCCTTTAGTACATTTTATTCTAACATGTACCGAATAACACTTTACCATTTTTTGTCATTTGTCTACGCAGAATAAATTCACTCGTATAACTCATCCTATAATTGCAACACATTTTATTTGAGGAGGAACATAAATGACCGTTGCAACACAAGTAAAACAAACATTAGCTGGATTAAAAAGTGCCCAAGCTAGCTTTGAAACCTTTGCATTACAGACAGAAAATAAACAAGCAAAGAAAATGTATCAAAATGCAGCTCAACAAACCGAAACGATTCTCCAGTCTTTAGAACCTCGTGTTCAGCAAATTGAGAATGAAGAGCCGCAGTATAAACAGTAATACTAATAAAAGGTTGGCTCGTTACCAGCCTTTTACATAAAAAAGGTGGTGCACCATGAATGTAAATATAAGGTACTTTGTAGCAATTTTAATTATTAGTTTTCTATTTGGTTGTACACAGGATAGTCAAAATACACAGCCAAACGATATTGACAGTCAAAATATAACAAATATTACTCATCCCTCTTCCTTTGACCAAACGATAGCAAATCAAGCAAAGGAATGGTTATTATCTCGAGAAGAGGTTAGTGCAGTAAGTGGTTTTAATACGGATAAAAACCTATTATTAGCAATTAAAGTTAAACCGTTTGATCAATTTAATGAGCAAGTCTTAGAAAAAGAATTTAAAAAAGAATTAAAAAAGCAAAATCCAGATATGACTGTAGACGTTTCCTCTGACCAAAAAATATATATTGAACTAGATAAAATAGAACATAGAATGGTTAAACAACAAATGAATAAAACAGACGTTTTGAAAAAATATAAACAAATAACAAAACTAATGGACGATACGGCTTGATTGGAGAGTAATGTTTATGGCTAATAACAAGAAAAAAAACCTAACACCAACACAACAGCAGTACCAATCTTTTGCTGAAAAAAGAGAAGTTAAAAGACCGCTCTATAAAAATTGTTTAAGAGCTTTCTTAATCGGTGGAACAATTTGTCTTATAGGTCAATGTATTTCTACATTTTACATGTATTTTTTTGATTTTACAGAACAAACCGTAGGAAATCCTACGGTCGCAACACTTATTTTCTTTACGTTGCTCCTTACCGGTTTTGGCGTCTATGACCATATTGCACAATTCGCTGGTGCTGGAACAGCTGTTCCAGTTACAGGATTCGGAAATGCTGTAATATCAGCATGTATTGAACACCGGACAGAGGGGTTTGTACTCGGTGTCGGTGGCAATATGTTTAAACTAGCTGGTTCTGTAATTTTGTTCGGTGTGTTTTCTGCTTTTGTCATCGCCCTTGTTAAAACTATAATAACGCAATTGGGGGGATTGTAATGCTTATCGGTCATCGAACTTGGACATTTGAGAACAATCCAACAATTATTTCTACCGGTACTGTTGGTGGTCCGTTTGAAGCGAACGGTCGAATTCCAGAAGATTTTGATCTGTTACATGATGATTTATGGTTGCAACAAGACTCATTTGAAAAAGCACATAAAATTCTTATTGATGAGGCTTGTCAGAAAGCAATTGAAAAAGGTGGTATTCAGAAAGAGCAGGTGCAATTCTTCTTAGCGGGTGATTTAATCAATCAAATTACCCCTACAAGTTTCGCGGCCCAAACACTTGGAACCCCTTATTTAGGTCTTTTCGGCGCATGTTCAACCTCGATGGAAGGTTTAGCATTAAGTGCTTTCCTTATAAATGGCAAAGGAGCAAAATACGTACTAACAGGTGCAGCGAGTCATAACGCTGCAGTTGAAAAACAATTTCGATACCCTACTGAATATGGAGGACAAAAGCCTCCAACAGCACAGTGGACTGTAACAGGTGCTGGTACCGCACTCCTTAGTGATAAGGGGCAAGGACCTAAAGTAACATCTGCAACAATTGGAAGGGTTATTGATATGGGATTGAGTGACCCGTTTAACATGGGAGGCGCAATGGCTCCTGCTGCCGTCGATACTATCGAAGCACATTTGAAAGAGAGGAATGTCACTGCAGATTATTACGATTTAATCATCACAGGTGATCTTGCCCACATTGGACGTGAAATTGCACTTGATTTATTAAACAAACAGGGTACTTATATACATCCAGATAAATTTGTTGATTGTGGATTGACGATTTATCGGGAGGATCAACCCGTGCTTGCAGGAGCTAGTGGTGCAGGTTGCTCTGCAGTTGTTACTTATGGCCACTTTATAAACCGGATGCTAAAAGGAGAACTAAACCGTATTTTAGTCGTTGCTACCGGCGCGCTATTATCACCACTTAGTGCACAACAAAACCAGACGATACCATGTATCGCTCATGCTGTCTCAATAGAAAATGGAGGTGCGTAATCGATGACATTCTTTTGGGCATTTGTTGTAGGTGGTCTGATTTGTGTGATTGGACAGATTATGTTTGATGTATTTAAATTAACGCCTGGCCATACGCTCAGCACCTTAGTAGTGTCAGGAGCTTTACTTAGTGGATTTGGTTTATATGATAAATTAATTGATTTTGCTGGCGCAGGAGCAACTGTTCCAATTACAAGTTTCGGGAACTCATTAGTTCATGGAGCCATGCAAGAAGCTGAAAAGCACGGAATTATAGGGGTCGTAACGGGAATGTTCGAAATAACTAGCTCAGGAATATCAGCAGCAATTATTTTCGGGATGATTGGCGCGATTTTTTTCAAGCCAAAAGGATAAAGGAGGAAAATTTTTTGACCGTTGGATCGCAAGTAAAACAGACGTTATCAAGTGTGAAAGGAATGCAAGCAAGTTTTTCCAACCTATTACAACGAACACAGGAAAAAAAGGCTCAACAAGTTTTTCATGAAACAATGCTATCACTCGATGAAATAAAAAAGGACTTACAACAACGTGTCGGTGAATTGGAGCGCGAAGAGTTACAATATAAAGGCTTTTAAAACAAGGAGTAGACCATATGCCTGAATGGGTAAATGTTATTATTCGATCAACTAGTCTCCTGATAACACTTTTTTTCTTTACCAAGTGGCTTGGTAAGAAACAACTTTCTCAGTTAAGTATCTTCGAGTATATAACCGGTATCGCTATTGGTAGTATTGCAGCAACGATGTCAATGGGTACTGATATCCCCATTGTACACGGCTTTCTTAGTATGAGTGTGTGGTTTGTTATACCATTATTGATAGGTATCATAACATTAAAAAGTAAAAAAATCCGTGATTTTATTGAAGGAAAAGGAACTGTATTTATTAAAGATGGTAAAGTGATGGAGGATAATCTAAAAAAAGAGAAATATACAACCGATGATCTGCTCGAAAAATTACGAAATAACAATTTTTTTCAAGTGGCTGATGTTGAATTTGCCGTGCTTGAAACAGACGGAACATTAAGCATACTACCGAAAAAAGAAAATCAACCTTTAACACCTAAGGACTTAGGCTTAGATTTAGCTCCTGTAAAAGAACCACAAACAGTAATAATGGATGGTAAACCAATATACGAACCTTTGGCGACCGCAGGCTTGAGTTATAATTGGCTGACTACAGAATTAGACAAGCTTGGTGTTACGATTGAAAACGTATTTCTTGGTCAAATTGATCATTATGGGCAGTTAACTGTAGATCTATTTGACGATAACCTAAAGGTACCAACACCACAGGAACTTCCCCTGCTGTTAGCAACGATGAAGAAATGTCAAGCAGATTTAGAATTGTTTGCCTTAGCAACGGAAAACCAAGCCGCGAAAACAATGTATTCGCATAACAGCGAAAAATTACAAGCAGCTATTGAACGCGTCAAACCATTTTTAAATAGTTAGATAAGAAAAGCGCAGAGCGCCGCTTAGAAACGTAGCGACTGGAGCGCATCGACTAAAGATAAAGGAATCATGCCCCCGCATAGGGGGTATGTCGACGTTGGACGGCAAGTCCGCCTTTAGTCGACCTTCGATAAAACTTGAATCGATGATGACTTATCGTAAGTCGATTCGCGAAGTCGCCTAGTTTCTGGCGCTCGGAGCTAGACACATGAAAAATTCTATATGAAAAAGACCGATACAGCTATCAGTCTTTCCTTACATCTATATCTTTAAAGCGACCTTGCCAAATTGCTTCGCTTCCTCCAAGTAGAGAAATGCAGTATCTGTATTTTTCAACGGAAACACTTGATCAACCACTGGATGCAATTGGTGTTTTTCAATAAATGCGAGCATCTCACGCAATTCTTCTCGACTGCCCATGGTTGAGCCGAGCAACTGGTATTGTCCATAAAAAAATGAGCGAATATCGATCGTGACATGATCATCTGTAGTAGCTCCAAAAGTAACCATTCTACCTCCACGCATCAACACTTGCAGTGAACGATTAAACGTAGCTTCTCCCACACTGTCTATTACAATATTAATTGTTTCATTCGCCAAAACATCATACCAATCACTATTCGTGTCTATCGCCCGGTCCGCTCCTAACGCTATTGCCTTATCTTTCTTTTTCTGACTCCTAGACGTAACAATTACTCTTGCTCCTACAGCTTTTGCAAACTGAATTAAAAATGTCGTGACACCGCTTCCTGCACCAGGAATAAAAACCGTATCACCTTGTTTCAGCTGTCCTTTTGTAAAAAGAGCTCGATAACCCGTTAAGCCAGATAGAGCAAGTACTCCCGCTTCCTCACCTGTTAGAAACGCAGGCTTTTTCTCCAACCAATCTGCTACTATTACAATTTTTTCAGCAAACGTACCATGACCGGGCATTCCTACTATTTCAAATCCTTCAGGCGGAGCATCACTCTTTTCTTTCCATCCGATACCAGGGTTTATTATAACCTCATCTCCGACAGAGTAATTTGATACACCCTCTCCTACTTGTTCCACAATTCCTACTCCGTCCGACCCCAACACTAAAGGATTCGGATTATCTCCTCTTCGTTTAGGAATGTTCAGGTCACGATGATTTACACCTGCATATTTTAATGCGACCTTTACCTCTCCTCTTGCAACTTCCGGCTCATCAATATCTGTATAACTTACAGCTTGTCCCTTATGTACAAATGCCTTCATTAGTCCACCTCTTTAGTAATTATTGTGTGTATAATCTTATCATATTCATTTATAAACTCGCTAAAAGCTTGTTTACAGACAGAAATATCAAAAAATGGTGCGCACATGATTCATATTATAGTACACATTCCCAAAATATGATAACCACTTAAGATCCCGATAGGGCTAGATAATTCTATACTTGTCTAATAAGAAAAAGCCCCAGTATGGAGCTTTTTCCAACATTTAAAAAATAACTAGAGCCAACAGCGTGGAAACAATCAAACCGATAATTACTGGCACAAAGTTTTTCCGAACTAACTCCATAACTGGTACACCACAAAATCCTGCAATTGCAATTAATGAAGACCATGCAATAATCGTACCGCCACCAGTCCAAATAGATCCCATTTGTCCTATAGCCGCTAAAGTTGTAGGATCAATTCCGTTAGCAAGCGCCTCTGATAGTGAACCGGTTAAAGGTAATCCAGAAAAACCTGAACCATCCAATCCAGTAATCATGCCTATAATCAATATACTTACTGCAGCGAGCAAGGCATTCTGCGGTAAAAAGTCTTGTGTAGAATTTACAAGATCAAACAATAGCTTAGGCCCACCTTCTTCAATTCCCAGTATACTTCCTGAGAAATCAGAACTACCGAGAAAAAAGAATCCTGCAATCGGAATTACTGGACCCATTGCCTTAAAAGCAAAGATGAATCCTTCTGTAATATGATCAGAAATATTATCTAATGCACGGTGCTTTCCGAAAGCCACAGTTGAAAGTAAAAGTAATATAACAGCAACTCCGCCTATAAACGCAGCGCCATCTCCTCCTTCAAATCCTCCCATTCTACCTGCAGATAACTTCGTTGTGATCATAACAATCATTACGATTAACATGGAAACAGGAACTAAAATGGCAAATAGCTTGCTCCACAAAGTTAAGTGTTTTGCATTAGAGGATTTGTTTGTTTCTTCTTTCAACCCCTGCATGAAAGATAGTTCCTGCTCAATTTTCGGGTCATCTTTTGTACGAATTGACTTACGGTTAAATAGATATGCTAATGAAATTGCAACACCACCAGTAATAAGTGAAAGGATTAACGCTTGGTCTGCTAGTGTTGTTACATCAACTCCAGCTGCTTTTGCGGATAATCCTGGTGCAACTTGAATCACATAATCTGATGATAAGGCCATCCCTTGACCAGCTAGTGCTACTGCCATCGCAGCCACCATCACTGGCAACCCTGCACGAATAGCCGCTGGTACAAGTAACGCACAAATCAAAGGAACAGCTGGTGTCGGCCAGAAAAATAAGGAAATTAGGTAGGTCACGATGATGAGTACAAAATAGGCAATATGTCCGTTGACCATTACCTTCTGAATCGGTTGAATCATGCGACGATCGGCACCAAGGTCTTTTAATGAATGTAGCAATGCAACCATGAACGTAATAATTAGAAATATGTTAAACAACTCTTTAGCTGCGACTAAATTTGCATTAAACACGGTTGTAAAACCATCAATCACATTACCTTGATAAACCCAAGCAACCAAAAAGGTCCCTAATAATGTAGGAAGTACTACCCCTTTTCGGAACACCATCGTTAAAATGATAATTAATGTAAAAGCCCCATATATCCAATGAGACAAAGACAATTCAACCACGGTTCGTTACCTCCTCTAAGCACATAGTTACAGCAATTAAACTGTGCTATAGCCTATGCGTAGAGAAGTAAATAGGTTCTCCACTGCTAAAACTACTATATATATAATTAAGGACCGGTTAATGTCATTGACAGACTGATTTCGTCATATCTATAAAAAAACAGACTAGCATGTAATTCTTTGCTAAACTTTTTTAGATGCTATTTCTTTTTTATAAAGTCTAGCACCTCTTGATCAATCTTGCCTAATTCTAATTCGCGTTCTTCGAAATTTTCCGTATGAAGGAATCGTATTAAAGCATCAAAAAGTGTATCATCAACTACTTCGTCTGATTGTAAATATCCCCATCGATATAGTCCTTGTTACTCATCGGACCTTACTTCTCCTGTGATTTCCAGGATGTTTTATGGTTTTGTTTCCCAAAACATAGTTGTTGGAGCTGATATAAACGGATAAGTTCATCAATTGGCTCTGGATGATCATCGACACGTAAATCAATTAAAATATCATTTAATCCACCATAACCACCTTTGTCTTTTACAACATAGATGGCAGACGATTGCTTCCCTCTACTATCGCCTCCAGCAGTTTGAGCTGCAGTCAATGCAGCTAGCAAGCGATCAGAAAGACTACCTGATGTCGTTTCAAACGCTTGTCCCATCGAAGTGACTGTTTCTTTGTTAATTAAAATATTCCCTTGGGCAGCATAGTTGTTCCCAGTCATTCCCCTTGCCCAATCATAACAATTAGTCCCTGTAAAGCTGGCTGCATTGCCACGAAAATCAACAATTCCTACTTGCTTTTCGTTATCAGGATCCGATTCAGTAAGGATTTTAATGGTTTCTTCAACATATTACCAGCTTCTAGTAGTTCCAATCCTTTAGAATCCGTACGATGGATTCGCAAAGGCCTGGGTTGCAATCGCACCGACGCCGTCTTTCGCCCAAGGTACATCCGAACCAATCGCAATGATTTTGATTGTACAGCTACACCTAGCTCCCCTGTATCCGGATCAAAACCTACAATAGAAAATGTTGCAATAATGTCCTTTTTACGTATGTCTCATTCATCCTCCTCTTATTTTGTTACTTATTTTATAGGAAAGCCCATATAACTTGCCATACAAACGATTGTAAGTGGATCTAATAGAATTAAAAAAACTTGTATTCAACAGTCAACTCTCCATATATAATCAAATCATTAGAGTCAATTTCATGACATTCTCACCCGTTTGTATCCACGTATAGTTTTGGGTGCAGTTTAATCTAAATACATGTGAATGGTTAAAGATCAATTATGAAATCAACAAAACTAAAAATCACCTAATAAGATCAGAAAGGATTTTTCATCTTGTTATTTCTTCCGGTAAACTTAGAATCTGCAAAACAAATAAGTACATGGAAATACGAACAACCGTACAATTTCTATGATCATTTAGAAAATGAAAATGGTATAAAAGAATTACTTAACGGGACTTACTATGCTGTCAAAGATAGCAAAAATGAATTAATTGGATATTTTTGTTTTGGTGAAAGTGCTCAAGTACGAGACGGTGTTACATTAGGTATATATAGCAATAAACAATCTATTGACATCGGATTGGCGATGCATCCTATTCTTACAGGAAAAGGATACGGCAAACAATTCGTCCAGTCTGGAATACAATTTGCCATACATCAATTTCACCCTAAAGCACTTCGTCTTAGTGTTGCCACATTTAACCAACGTGCAATAACCGTTTACGAAAAGATAGGATTTAGACTAATAAAGTCATTTAAGAATGGTTCGAAAAATTTTCAATTGATGGAGTATCAATTAGAAAATGATAAAAATCGAAAGAGGTAATACATTTGTCCGAGTTAAAATCAAAGTTATCTTCTTTATCACCCCCAAGACTTCTAGCACTTAGCTTTCTTGGAGTCATCTGTGTTGGAACATTGCTACTTAAGCTACCAATCTCTACATCTATGTGCATTTCATGGGTAGACGCCCTATTCACAGCAGTCTCAGCTACAACTGTAACTGGACTTTCTGTGGTCGATACAGAGAGCGGGTTTACGATGTTTGGCAAAACTGTGATCATGCTAATGATTCAATTTGGTGGAATAGGATTAATGACCTTTGCCGTATTTACCTTATTGATTATGGGACGAAAAATATCCTTACGTCAGCGCGTAAACATTGCAGAGTCATTTAATCAACATTCACCAGGCGGGATTGTTAAACTAGTGAAGCTATTAATGACCTTCGTATTTTTAGTAGAGGGGATTGCTTTTTTTATATTATCTATGCGGTGGGTACCGGTATTTGGATGGAAAGACGGACTATTTAATAGTCTATTTCACACAATATCGGCTTTTAATAATGCCGGGTTTTCTACTTGGTCAAATAATTTAGAAGATTACGTGACCGATCCAATTATAAATATAACGATTACTATTTTATTTATTGTTGGCGGTTTAGGGTTTACTGTTATCGCTGATTTACGAGCAAATAAAAATTGGCATCCTTTAATGCTGCATACAAAAATGATGTTAATAGGTACTTTAATCATTAATGTCGTATCGATGCTAGTTATCTTTTTCATTGAATATAATAATCCAGATACTTTAAAACCATTAACCGACTTAGGCAAACTATCTGCATCCTATTTCCAAGCTGTTACAACAAGAACAGCAGGCTTTAATACAATAACCATTGGGAACATGGAAGACACCTCACTCATTTACATGATGCTCCTCATGTTTATCGGGGCTGGAAGTGCGTCTACAGGAAGTGGTATAAAATTGACGACCGCAATGGTTGTTGTCCTTGCAACAATCACCTTTTTGAAATCGCAAAGAGAACCAGTTTTATTCAAAAGAAGAATTGAACAAGCCGTAATTGTCCGTTCAATTTCAATTGTAATTATGAGTTCACTTGTAGTTTTTTCATTCATATTGATTTTATCAATAACCGAGAATGCACCTTTTTTAGCGATAATGTTTGAAGCCGTTTCCGCGTTCGGAACCGTCGGATTATCAATGGGTATTACAGCAGATTTATCTGTTGTGGGCAAGATTCTAATAGTAGCTTTAATGTTTATTGGTAGAATTGGTCCTT
This sequence comes from Radiobacillus sp. PE A8.2, assembly GCF_045635475.1. Taxonomy (NCBI): domain Bacteria; kingdom Bacillati; phylum Bacillota; class Bacilli; order Caryophanales; family Bacillaceae; genus Radiobacillus; species Radiobacillus sp. PE A8.2. The sequence continues at coordinate 166,663 of NZ_JBJGXI010000002.1, forward strand.
TAACCTTTGCGTTTTTGCTTGCTAAACCACACGAAACCCATATACGTTACCCAAGCGATCGTGTGTTTACGGGGTGAATCTTACATTTTATAAATAATGGCGCTTTTGATAAAATTTGTTGCTCTTTATACTTTGTAATTGAACTAAAATGCGTAGTAACCTGAGAGTGTGCTTATACCCGCTCCGGAAATCCACTTCGCTTTCCACGGGTGGCTAGTGAGCCTCCTCACGCTATCGCGTTGCGGGGTCTCACTTACACCACTAGTCCCGCAGGATAAGGAAAGCTACGGCAGCGATACATCGCACGAAGAAAATTGGGTTTTATTTTCGAGGAGTCGAAATGGATTTCCTCCGCTGCTAACGGGATTGCTCTTTACGTCGGGTGATTGGAGCTCCAGGCAGTCGACTCCAGCGGGAAAAGTGCGAGCTGAAGCCGCGCCCGCGAAAAGCGACTGCCTGGAGCGGAAATCACGTGCACTACGTGACGACTCATATTAGCTACTTTACGCAATAACAACACTATGTTAAATATAGGCTAAAATTAAAATGGTCGGTAAACTGAATCTTCAGCTACCAGCCTGTTTTAATTACTTATCTATCTGAGTCAATTTCATAATTACCTTATACAGCTATCTTCATCCATATATAGTCCGGAGACGGTTCAATCCGACTATATATGGATGAAGATAGCTAAAAATCAGTATTATGAAATTGACTAATCTAATACATGTTTAAACCTTTCTATTAAATTCTCTCGGTAAGTTTCGAAAAGTTTTTTTGCACCGTCCAAAATAATTTTTATATATTCTTTAGATGGTTCAACTTCACTAGCCTCTTTATTGACAACACCATATGTTGTTGCTTCCATAGAGTTTCGATCATCAAAAGGAACTACTTGTACACTAACCCTTTTATACATCTGCCATAGGAAAAATACAAAGCCATATCATTCTACTCCTTTACATAGTTAATAGTTTATCTCTCACCATCTTATCATTGGATTAGATAATTGGCCGGCCACTTCGGATTGATTGCTTAAGTAATTGCTGCATATAACCAATACCCTTACAACGCTGTAATGGAAACTTATATAAATGGTCATCTGAAAAACTCCCGAAAATGTATGGTTTATATTTTTTCCCTGTTAAAATAACTAGTTCTTGATATTGATCTAGCTGTTTACTATATATCTGGTCTTGTAGGAATTGATTTGATACAACTTCAACATTTTTCATCCCGAAGGTAACATTATAATTTTCTTTAACTATATCAGTAGGCAATAAATATCCGTACTTAGCAGATAACACTACCCATTGGTCACAAAAAGTTTCTGCATACTGTTCGCACAAACAGTGAAAGGTACTAATATAAGCCTGTTTAGCAGGAACAGGTCCGACAGCATCTTTTACATCCCATATTTTTTTCGATCCACAGGGAATAACAGCTAATTTTTTCATTTTATCCTCCCTCTTTATCAATTTCGTCACCATATAATTGTTTCAAGTCATCTCGAACTAAAAAGCATTATAATTAATATAAATATCTATTAATAATAGCATAATATTTGTTGAATAATAATTCATAATTTTCATCAACTAACGAACACTAAACGTAAGGTTATCTTACATCGCAAGATACAAAATATAGCGCAAGCACTTGATAATGTTGTACTTTACAATAATACCCAGATTTTATTGCATGACCTAATAAAAATTGATGAAAAATTTTTTCAATTTTAAATTTCTTGTTATTATTAGGTTGTAAACGCTTACCGCGCGGGCGATTGTCTCAAATATCAGAAAATTTTAACTAAAGCTGTTGACCTGCTGTCTAAATGGTTGTATGATTGTCGTCAACCAAAGGATTTAGTTAGTAAATTTCACTAAGGTTAGATTGTATATTTTAAGGTTATTGATTGGCACACATAAATCTTTAACTTAATTTCAAAAATGATGGACTTTCTGCTTTGGTCATATTACAATAGCTTGGGAATTCATCTATAATAACGAGATCAACGAACAACAATATATGAAATCGATGACGGGAACAAAAGAATAAGACATGTGTAATTACAGAGAGCCGGGGTTGCTGGAAGCCCGGAATTACACCTTATTCTGACATCGTCCCTGAGTGTTAAGCAGAACGGGGAAACCTATTAAGCTTAGCCAGGTGTATAACCTACACCTGTTATCAAAAGATGCCACGCTTACTAAAGCATGCATCATAAGGCAGCATTTGTAAGAATGCTGTGAATTCAGGGTGGTACCGTGAAAAGCTAAAGGCCTTTTCTCCCCGTGTAAACCGCAAACTAGTTTTGTATTTGTGGTGTATTCGGGAAGAATTGGCCTTTTTATATTAGGTGTATAAAACAAACTGAAATCAGTTTCACTTTATTATTTAGGAGGGATTACTAGTGAAGGTAGAAGCAAAGCACGAAGTTGAAGCCAAAACGAAGCCGAAGACAGGTGCAGATTTACTCGTAGAGTCGTTGATCAAGGAAAATGTCGACACAATTTTTGGTTATCCAGGTGGCGCAGTGTTACCCATCTACGATTCCTTGTTCCGATATAAGGAGAACTTTACGCATATCCTTACTCGTCATGAACAGGGAGCCATTCACGCTGCGGAAGGTTACGCAAGAATTTTAAGAAAACCCGCTGTTGTAATTGCTACTTCAGGACCAGGGGCGACAAACTTAGTTACTGGTATTGCTGATGCGATGATGGATTCATTGCCAATGGTTATCTTCACTGGTCAAGTAGCTAGAGGAGTTATTGGTACGGATGCCTTTCAAGAAGCTGACGTAATCGGTATTACTACACCTATTACAAAGCATAACTATCAAGTTCAAGATGTTAAAGATCTACCGAGGATCGTTCGTGAAGCATTTCATATTGCTTCCACAGGAAGACCTGGCCCAGTTGTTGTTGATATCCCTAAGGATATATCAGCTAACCATTGTGAAGATAGCTATGACACAGATTTTCATCTTCCCGGTTACCAACCGACAACAAAGCCGAATCCATTACAAATTAAAAAACTTGGGGAAGCATTGGCAAATTCAAAAAAACCAGTAATTCTATCAGGAGCTGGAATATTACATGGAAATGCAACAGAGCAATTAATTGCATTTGCCGAACGACACTCCCTTCCAGTTACAACAACACTGTTAGGACTTGGCGGATTTCCTGGAGATCATGAACTAGCACTAGGAATGGCCGGTATGCATGGCACGTATTCAGCTAATATGGCTTTATACGATTGTGATTTACTCATTAATATCGGAGCGCGTTTTGATGATCGCTTAACAGGAAACTTACAACATTTCGCTCCTAACGCGGTTGTTGCGCATATTGACATTGATCCAGCAGAAATTGGTAAAAATGTTTCTACAAACATTCCAATTGTTGCTGATTCTAATGAAGCACTACTAAGTATGCAAAAATTAATTAAAAACTCTCCAAATCACGGAGATTGGTTAAGAGACTTGCAGACAAACAAGAAGAACTACCCACTCTGGTATAACAATCCGAAAGAAGAGATGGTGCCACAATGGTTAGTTGAAGCGGTTTATAAAGTGACCAATGGTGAAGCTATTGTTACAACCGATGTGGGTCAACATCAAATGTGGGCTGCACAATATTATACTTTCAATAAGCCTAATCGCTGGATTACTTCTGGTGGACTTGGAACGATGGGATTTGGCTTCCCAGCAGCAATCGGAGCACAAATTGCTGCTCCCAACGAAACCGTAGTTGCACTAGTTGGGGATGGCGGCTTTCAAATGACATTGCAAGAACTATCTGTATTGCAAGAAAGAGGCTTGCCTGTTAAAGTAATCATCGTTAATAACTGTGCACTTGGCATGGTCCGACAATGGCAAGAGAAGTTTTACGAAGAACGTTATTCCGAATCTTTACTATATGTTCAACCAGATTTTGTGAAGCTGGCGGAAAGCTATAACATTCGAGGCGCAAAATTTGAAACACAAGAAGAATTAATTGACCAATTGCCTGAACTAATCGCTTATGAAGGACCAGTAGTAATCGATGCACGCGTGCTTCAACTGGAAAATGTATATCCTATGATCGCACCAGGCAAAGGACTTCATGAAATGATTGGGGTGAAACCATGAGACGCATTATAACTGCAACTGTTCAAAATCGCAGCGGAGTGCTGAACCGTGTAACTGGTCTGCTACAAAAAAGACAGTTTAATATAGAAAGCATTTCTGTTGGTCGAACAGAAATCGAAGGTATTTCTAAAATGACTTTCGTTGTCGAAGTAGAAGATAATCAAAAACTAGAGCAAGTAACAAAACAGCTAAACAAACAGATCGATATTATAAAGGTTTCTGACATTACCGATAAAGCAATCGTTGCACGCGAATTAGCTCTGGTGAAAGTCCTAAGCAGCGCTCAGTTACGCAGTGAAATTCAAGGTATTATCGAACCGTTTCGGGCATCCATCATTGATGTGAGCAAAGATAGTCTCACTATCCAAGTAACAGGTAAGCCCGATAAGATCGAGGCTTTAATTGATTTATTAAGACCATACGGAATCAAAGAACTTGCTCGTACTGGCATGACTGCTTTCCTTCGGGGACAGCAGCCGCAAGTAAATGAGTTTACACCGTATTCATTGTTGAAATCATAAGCAATATTCAGAGGCTAAACCTCTGAGTACACAAAAGTTTCTGAATGTTTGAACTACTACCCTTGTTGTACACTTACTTTATATATACTAATAAAATTTGGAGAGGATGTTTCATAATGACAAAAGTACTATACCACAATGATATTCAAGAAGAGGTTTTAAAAGGAAAGAAAATCGCTATCATCGGATATGGGTCGCAAGGTCATGCCCATGCACTGAACTTAAAAGAAAGTGGATTTGATGTAGTTGTAGGCTTGCGAAAAGGCGGCTCTTGGGATAAAGCTGTTGAAGATGGTGTTGAGGTCCAATCCGTTGCTGACGCAACTGCTGTAGCAGATGTTGTAATGATTCTATTACCAGATGAATACCAACCTAAAGTGTACGAAGAAAGCATTAAACCGAACTTACAACAAGGAAATGCACTAGTATTTGCACACGGATTTAATATTCACTTTAACCAAGTTGTTCCACCAGAAAATGTCGATGTTTTCTTAATTGCACCTAAAGGTCCTGGACACCTTGTGCGCAGAACATTTGAAGAAGGCGCTGGCGTTCCTGCTCTTTATGGCATATTCCAAGATTATACTGGTCAAGCAAAAGACATTGCACTTGCTTATGCAAAAGGAATTGGCGCAGGACGTGCAGGAATTTTAGAAACTTCTTTCCAAGAAGAAACAGAAACAGATCTTTTCGGTGAGCAAGCCGTTCTATGTGGTGGCGTTACTAGTCTTGTAAAAGCGGGATTTGAAACACTAACAGAAGCCGGTTATCAACCTGAAGTTGCTTACTTTGAATGTTTACACGAATTGAAATTGATTGTTGACCTAATGTATGAAGGTGGACTAGAGGGTATGCGTTACTCTATCTCCGACACTGCTCAATGGGGTGATTTCGTCTCCGGTCCAAGAGTTGTAAACGAAGATACAAAAGCACGTATGAAAGACGTATTAACTGATATTCAAACAGGTGCATTTGCTAAAGGCTGGATTCTTGAAAACCAAGCAAACAGACCACAGTTTAACGCTATTAATAATAAAGAAAATAGCCATCCAATCGAACAAGTTGGAAGAGAGCTTCGTGAATTAATGCCATTTGTTAAGAAAAGAGTAAGCCCAAAAAAGGAAGTGGTCACGAATGACTCAAATTAAAATTTTTGATACTACCCTAAGAGACGGCGAGCAATCTCCTGGGGTTAACCTAAACCAATTGGAAAAGCTAGAAATAGCAAAACAATTGGAGCGCCTTGGAGTAGATATTATGGAAGCGGGATTCCCCGCTTCCTCCAAAGGTGATTTTGAAGCAGTCAAGAAAATTGCGCAAACCATCAAGCATTCCTCCGTGACAGGTCTTGCACGAGCAACAAAATCAGACATTGACTACGCATGGGAAGCGTTGAAGGAAGCGGAAGAACCACGACTGCATCTTTTTATAGCTACCTCCCCTATTCATATGACATATAAACTCAAAAAATCGCCAGAACAAGTGATTGATATTGCTGTCGATATGGTAACCTATGCTAAAAAAAATTTTCCGCAGGTAGAATGGTCTGCAGAAGATGCATCGAGGTCTGATTTAGACTTTTTAGCTAAGATTATTGAAAAAGTAATCGATGCTGGTGCAACTGTCATAAATTTACCAGACACCGTTGGTTATACTACACCAAAAGAATATGGCCAAATGTTCCGTTATATTCGTGAAAATGTCCCAAATATTGATAAGGTATCGCTGTCTGCTCATTGTCACGATGATTTAGGTATGGCTGTAGCCAATTCATTAGCAGCAATAGAAAATGGCGCAACACAAATTGAAGGCACGATTAACGGAATAGGTGAACGTGCCGGAAATGCAGCATTGGAAGAAATTGCTGTCGCTTTAAATATTCGCAATGATTTTTATCCTTATTATACTAATCTTGTATTAAAAGAAATAAAACGCACGAGTGATTTAATTAGCAAATTTACCGGCATGGCTGTTCCAGGCAATAAAGCAGTAGTGGGTCGAAATGCTTTTGCACATGAATCTGGCATTCACCAAGATGGGGTTCTAAAACACGCTTCAACTTACGAAATTATTACGCCAGCCATGGTAGGAATTCAATCTAATAATTTGGTGCTTGGAAAGCATTCTGGTCGACACGCGTTTAAAGACAAAATAGAACAGCTTGGTTTTCAGTTAACTGAAGAAAAATTAATGGAAGCATTCAAAGCCTTTAAATTATTAACCGACACTAAAAAAGAAGTGACCGATGATGATTTGTTTGTTATTTTAACTGATATCCAGACAGATATATCCGATATAAAGAAATATCAATTAAAAGCATTCCAAGTGCAATACGGATCTCATAACTTACCAACAGCGACTGTTGCTTTAACTACTCCAGATGGCGAACGGGTAGAAACAGCTTGTACTGGTCAAGGTAGTGTAGAGGCTTTATATAATACAATTGAAACCTTAGTGAAAGAAAATATTCATCTGACTAGCTTCAACCTTAGTTCTATTGGTCAAGGACGTGATGCTTTGGCTGAAGTGCACGTTAGTATGACCGTTAACGAAACACCAGTACATGGTCGCGGATCTTCTCAAGATGTATTGGAAGCAGCAGCACAAGCATTTATTAATGCAGTTAATCGAGTATTTTTCACTAAAACTGCGGAAGAAAAACAAAAAGCTAAAATTTAATGTAAGTAGGAGGTCCAACCCTTGCAAAAACAAATCGTATTACTTCCTGGTGACGGCATTGGTGCAGAAGTAATTGCTTCTGCTCAGGAAGTTCTAACAGCAATAGCAAACAAAGCAGACTATAGCTTTTCATTTGAAACGTATGATATCGGAGGAGTTGCTGTTGATAAGCACGGCTCTCCCCTACCGGAAGAAACTGTTTCGGCTTGTTCGCAGGCAGATGCGGTGCTCCTAGGAGCTGTTGGTGGTCCAAAGTGGGATCAACTCCCGTCCCACCTTCGACCTGAAAGAGGATTATTAGGCATTAGAAAAGCATTAGGATTATATGCCAATTTAAGACCTGTGAAAGGATTTCCTAAATTGCTGGACTCCTCTCCACTTAAAGAGGAAATTATTCAAGGTAGTGATTTGTTGATTGTTCGGGAACTAACTGGTGGTTTGTACTTCGGAACACCTAGCGAGCGTTCAAAAGATGGAGAGTCGGTTGTTGACACTCTCGTATACACAAAGGCTGAAATTGAAAGGATTGTTGATAAAGCCTTTCAAAGTGCTCAACTACGAAGAAAACACTTAACATCGGTTGACAAAGCGAATGTGTTGGAATCTAGCAAACTATGGAGAGAAATTGTCGAATCTAAACGCGCTTCCTACCCTGATGTAACAGTGGACCATCTATTAGTAGACGCTGCAGCAATGAAGTTAATTACAAACCCTAGTCAGTTTGATGTTATTGTCACAGAAAACATGTTCGGCGATATATTAAGTGACGAGGCCTCCGTACTCACAGGATCACTAGGAATGCTCCCATCAGCTAGTTTAAGCGAATCAGGAATTGGCTTATATGAACCAGCACATGGATCAGCACCTGATATCGCCGGAAAAGGTATAGCCAATCCAATTGCTATGATTTTATCAGCTGCAATGATGCTTCGTTATTCCTTGCAGATGGAACAAGAAGCTCAAGCAATTGAAACAGCAGTAGAATCCATTATAAATCAAGGTTATCATACTGCAGATTTACAAGTAAAAGAAGGACAAATAGTAAAAACAAAAGAAATGACTAATCTTATTGTCGATTTTATTCAGTCTATTAAACTTTAATTGGTAACTTGATATAAATAGAATCTATTCTATATAAGGAGTGACAAAAATGTCTAATCCAAAGACGATTATTGAAAAAATTTGGCATCAGCATGTCGTCCATCAAGAAAAAGCTAAACCTGACCTTCTTTATATTGATTTGCACTTAGTCCATGAAGTTACTTCTCCCCAAGCATTTGAGGGGCTACGAATTAACGGGCGTAAGGTGCGTCGACCAGATTTAACATATGCAACAATGGACCACAACGTCCCTACCATCCACAGGCACATTATTAAAGACCAAGTATCTAAAACACAAATGGATACATTAAAGCAAAACTGTGATGAGTTTGGTGTACCACTAGCCGATATTGATCATCCTGACCAAGGTATTGTACATGTAATTGGCCCTGAACTTGGACTCACACAACCCGGAAAAACAATTGTATGTGGTGATAGCCACACGTCTACACATGGTGCTTTTGGTGCTTTGGCGTTTGGCATTGGAACGAGTGAGGTCGAACATGTGCTAGCTACCCAAACATTATGGCAAGTTCGCCCCAAAACACTAAATGTAAAAGTTAACGGTAAGCTTGGTACCGGTGTTACTGCTAAGGATTTAATTCTTGCGATCATAGGAAAGTTCGGTGTTAAATTCGGTACTGGATATGTGCTTGAATATACCGGCGAAGCGATACGTTCCCTGTCCATGGAAGGTCGAATGACAATTTGTAACATGTCAATTGAAGCTGGTGCCCGCGCCGGATTAATAAGTCCAGACGATACAACCGTTGAATTTTTGCGAGGCAAAAGACACGCCCCAAAAGGGGAAGCTTTTGAAAAAGCAGCTTCTAATTGGAAAGCTCTAGCAACCGATGAAGGTGCAACTTACGATAAAACGGTAGAAATTCACGCAGATGAAATTGAACCTCAAGTCTCTTGGGGAACAAATCCAGGCATGGTTATTCCAGTTAGTGCATCCATTCCAAGCCCAGATGACGCTACAACACCTGCTGCTAAGGATGAAATTACGCGCGCACTAGATTACATGGGCTTAGAACCTAACGTACCAATATCTTCTGTTGACGTGCAACATGTATTTATCGGCTCATGTACGAACTCTCGTTTAAGTGATTTACGTAAAGCTGCTGAAATCGTTCGCGGTAAAACAGTGAGCTCGAAAGTAAAAGCAATTGTTGTTCCAGGCTCCCATAGCGTTAAACGTGCTGCAGAGGCAGAAGGAATTGACGTCATATTTAAGCAAGCAGGTTTTGAATGGCGAGAAGCTGGTTGTAGTATGTGTTTAGCAATGAATGATGATGTTGTACCAGCTGGTGAACGTTGCGCATCCACTTCTAATCGAAACTTTGAAGGTCGACAAGGAACTGGTTCACGCACACACTTAGTGAGTCCAGAAATGGCTGCAGCTGCTGCAATTGAAGGTCATTTTGTCGATGTTAGAAAATATGGGGTACCTGCCTTTAGTTAAGTCAGGTGCCTTTTCGTTAATCTTTTGTTTGGTTGTTTCTTGAAAGTTGTTGTTATTGCGTAAAATAGCTAAACTCCGTCGTAACTTGGAAAGTACTTGCACCGCTCCGGAAATCCACTTCGCTTTCTGCGGGGGGCTAGTGAGCCTCCTCGTCGCTTCGCTCCTGCGGGGTCTCACTTAGGCCACTAGTCCCGCAGGAGTCGAAGTGGATTTCCTCCGCTGCTAACGGGATTTCTCATTTGCGTCGGGTGATTGGAGCTCCGGGCAGTCGACTCCAGCGGGAATAGCGCGAGCTGAAGATCCACTCAGAAGCGCACTATGCTTCTGAGTTAGCTGAAGCCGTGCCCGCGGAAAGCGACTGCCCGGAGCGGAAATCACGAGCACTACGTTACGACGGAGTTTCATTCATTTATGAAGTATAAAATCAACAAAGCTTACGAAAAGAGCCTTTGTTTTTGAATTAATTTCATAGTTCACCTTAAACACCCTACAAATGTCACCTAAAAAATGACGATGGCACATTTATATAATTTTTCTAAAACTTATGTTAAAATTAATACTCGAATTCAGGAGGGAAAATAAATTGGAACCAATCCGAACTCATAAAGGAATCGTTTACCCGCTAAACCGTTCCAACATTGATACAGATCAAATTATTCCAAAACAATTTCTAAAGCGTATTTCTCGCCAAGGCTTTGGTCAGTTTTTATTTTATAATTGGCGCTTTGACCATGATGGTGAACTTCGAGAAGATTTCTCTCTCAACAATCCAGCATATAAAGAATCTTCTATTCTGGTTGCTGGAGAAAATTTCGGCTGTGGTTCATCAAGAGAGCATGCCCCATGGGCGTTACAGGACTATGGATTCAGAGTGATTATAGCCCCAAGCTTTGCTGATATTTTTTATAGCAATTGTACAAAAAATGGAATTCTTCCGGTAAAACTTACTGAGGAACAAACACAAGCACTTATTGACCGAGCGGAATCAGAAGCCTATACTATTACTGTGGATTTAGAAAATAAGCGTGTGTATGATTCCAGTAGTTTCGATGCATCCTTTGATCTACCAGACTATCAAAGAGAGATGCTGCTCAACGGTTGGGATGAAATTGCTGTTACATTAACACACGAAAATAAAATCACAGAATTCGAGTTACAAAAATAGAGGAGTGTGAAAGACATTGGGAATTGCTTAACAGGTTTAAATATTAAAGATGCGATGGCTCACTTATCACCGATCGTCCATCGCACCCCTTTAACGACATCATCGATGATTAATAGGATGACTGAAAAAAACGTGTATTTTAAAATGGAAAACCAGCAAAAAACCGGTGCATTTAAAGTACGTGGCGCAAGCTATAAAATCGCAAAGTTATCAGCACAAGAAGCGATCAAAGGAGTTATTGCAGCTTCCGCTGGAAACCATGCTCAAGGTGTGGCACTGGCCGCTTCTAAACGTGGGATTCCAGCTAAAATTTTCATGCCCGAAAGTACACCTGAAACTAAAGCAGAAGCAACTAGTAACTATGGTGCAACAATCGTGTTAACCGGCGACTCCTTTCAAGAAGCCTATGAAGCTGCTATTTTAGAGCAACAAAAAACAAATAGCATTTTCATTGAGCCCTTTGATGATTTAGATGTGATGGCGGGCCAAGGTACGATTGCACTTGAAATGCTAGAGCAACAGTCATTATTAGACACTATTATCGTACCAGTCGGTGGTGGCGGATTAATAAGCGGCATCGCAGTAGCAGCGAAGTACATTAATCCGAAAATCAGGATTATCGGCATACAGGCTAGCGGTGCAAGCGCAACATTTAATCAATATTCTCATACCGGACCGTCGGCGTTATCTAAAGTTTCTACAATAGCAGACGGGATTGCCGTGAAAAAGATAGGCTCACTCACCTTCCCGATTATTGAAAGATACGTTGATGAGATGTATACCGTTACAGATGAGCAAATAGCTTCGGCTATGATTTTTATGTTAGAAAGAAAAAAATCATTAATTGAAGGCGCTGGCGCAACAGCCTTTGCAGGTCTTCTTGCACATGGCGAAAAGATCCGTTCCGAGCACTGCGGTATTATTGTTAGTGGTGGTAATATGGACTTATCAAAAATGCCACACATACAAAACCTGGCTAGAGAAAACCAACTAACTTGCTTAGTTTAAATTCTAAATTCCTACTCGTATACGAGTAGGAATTTTATTTTGCATTCATCTCATACTTAATTATGTTGCTTACTATGTATTGTTTCTTCCAGTAATGTTTCAGATTTTGTGTGATGATGTAATTCGCAGTACCATACAACCGTCTTTACTTTATGGGTAATTTCACAATTCCTTTTCTTTTTGACAAAATTGTGCCAGATCGTAAATTCATGTGTGTCGACTGGTATGACTGCAAATTCAGTCCCCATCTTTACCCACTGATGGATAGATCCATTATTTGCAGCATTAATATCCGCTGCATTTGATACTTGTTCAACATGATAAGCTTGGGCTTTCAAGTTAGGAACAATTGTGAACACAAAACATGTGGTTACTACAAGTATTAAGCGCTTCAAAAAAAACACCCCAATCTTTATTACTACAAACCTTATACAATACCTTTCCCGTGTTCATTACTTTTATACTAGAGAGCAGGATATAATATATAGCAAATGAATCTATTCCCCTATTGCAAATCCAACCTCCCCCTGCCTCTTTGCTATTGATTGCTTTCCTCCTCTTTAAATTTCTCACCATCAACATATAGATTGGATTATCATTACAATGCATAGATGTTGTTAGATATTCAATAATTTTTTAAAAATTTTTATAAGTGGTCACCCCCTTATCTTTAAAGACTTTTACACAATTTAAATAACAGTAATATTATTGTAATATTTTAAAAATTAAGAAAATTACTTGAAATATTTGGGTCTATCCTATTATAATGAATTATATCTAATTTTCAGAAAACTTCATGCCTTCTTGTGTAAGCTTTTTTGACATAATTAGATAAGTTCTATTACACCATAGAACTAAAAAATATAAGGGGGAGTTTTTCTTGGTAAAACAGAAAAAATCATTATCTATTTTCTTGGCAAGCATTATGTTGTTATTTGGTCTTCTGCTCGCAGGATGTTCGGATGAGGAAACAGGAACAGATGATGGAAATAATACTGAGGATAACGAATCAACTAACGATTCTACTGGAGAAACTGATTCTGGTACGAGTACATTGGCAACAGTTACAGACCGCGGAACACTAATTCTTGGTGGGAACAATCAGCTACCTGGCTTCGGTTATGTAAACGAAGATGGAGAATATGAAGGTTTCGACATTGATTTTGGTAAAGCAATTGCTGCTGCGGTGCTTGGTGATGCTGAAGCTCTTGAAGTTAGGCCATTATCTGCTGATGAGCGTTTTACAGCCCTTCAAACAGGTGAAGTTGACGTATTAATCCGAAACACAACTTGGACTACTACTCGTGACACTGATTTAGGTACAAACTTCGGACCTACTACTTTTTACGATGGTCAAGGTATTATGGTACGTGCTGATAGTGGGATCGAGACAGTACAAGATCTAGCAGGTGCAACCATCGGTGTTGAAACCGGTACAACTACTGAGTTAAACTTAGCCGATCAATTCCGTAAACTTGGCATTGAGTACACCCAACAAGTATTCGATGATGCTGATTCGTTAGTTGCAGCATATGAAGCAGGCAGTGTTGACGCTTGGACTACTGACAAATCTGGTCTTGCTTCTCGTAAAACAACATTATCTGATCCAAGTGCACACAAAATTTTAACAGAAACACTATCTAAAGAACCACTTGGTCCAGATGTTAGAGAAGGCGATGACCAATGGTTTGATATCGTTCAATGGGTAACTTTTGCAACTATGGAAGGAGAAGAACTAGGCATTAATTCAGAGAATGTTGATGATTTCTTAGACAGTGAAGATCCAGTTGTACGTCGCTTGTTAGGTGTAGAGGGTGGTTTAGGAACTATGTTAGGTATTCCTGACGACTTTGCTTACCAAGTAATCAAACAAGTTGGTAACTACGAAGAGATCTTTAATCGTCACCTTGGTCCAGACACAATATTTGGCCTTGAGAGAGGCGTGAACGAGCTTTGGACAAATGGTGGGGTACTTTACTCTCCTCCATTCCGATAAGATATTATATGTAAGGTTATATAACAAGGACCTGCCTTCCTGCTTGTTGTTGGGCAGGTCCTTTGATCTTTTCCTATATGAACTAAGGATAAATCGCTATAGAAATATAATTACCCTATTCATAAGAGGTGATATAAATTGACAAAAAACAATAAACAAAGCGTTTCTACACCGTTTTATCGAGATAATAGGGTCCTTCCAATTATATTGCAGTTACTCTTTGCTATCGCTGTAATTGGCGTGATTTGGTACTTCATTAACAATGCATTAATCGGGTTAGAAAAGCTAGGATTAAAATTAGGATTTGGATTTTTAACCAATATTGCTTCGTTTAATATCGGCGAATCGATGATTGAATTTCAATCAACAGACACGTATCTGCGTGCAGTCTTAGTCGGTATTTTGAACACTTTAAAAGTATCTGTACTTGGTGTCATCTTCGCTTCTATTATCGGATTTATCGTAGGTATTGCACGTTTATCTAACAATTGGTTAGTACAAAAAATCGCAACTGTATATATTGAAATCTTTCGAAATACACCATTACTTGTACAAATCTTCATCTGGTATTTTGCTGTATTTTTAGCTTTACCTCAAGTAAAAGAAAGCATTAGCATTGGGCAAGTCCATATCAGTAATAAAGGTGTAAATATACCATGGGTAAATGCCAATGATGGTACACTCGTTTGGACAGTTGGAATCATTTTAGCAATCACATTTGCCATCACAATGTGGACAGTTATGATCAAATCCCAAGTAAAGTCAGGGACAAGAAAATATCCATCTATTTGGGCGATAGCTGGATTTATTATCCCAATAATTATAGTATTACTAATCACGCAACAAGCTCCTGCAGATATGGAGTATCCAGTAATGGGTAATTTTGGGTATACTGGTGGATATTTAATCACATCAAACTTTGCTGCAATTTTTATAGCCTTAACGATCTATACAGCAACATATATAGCTGAAATCATTCGCGCAGGAATAATGTCGGTATCAAAGGGACAGCTTGAGGCTTCCAAAGCACTAGGTATAAAAGGATCCACAACGATGCGATTAGTTGTCTTACCACAGGCAATTCGAATCATTATTCCTCCCCTAACAAGTCAATATTTAAATTTAACGAAAAACTCAAGTTTAGCAATTGCTGCGGGTTTTCCAGATTTAGTATCTGTTGCGAGTACGATTAACAATCAAACCGGGCGCGCTGTCCAATCGGTGGTTATTATGATAATCGTATACTTAATATTAAGCATTCTAACTTCTATCTTTATGAATATCTTCAATAAAAAGATGCAGATAGTAGAGAGGTGATAATCAATGAATACAAACTTAGAATCTGAAAAGAAATTATCAACTGTCGGACCACCAAAATCAACACTTGGCGTAATCGGTTGGATGCGCAAAAATTTGTTTAGTACATGGTATAATGTAATCTTGACAATCCTTTCTGCTGTAGTCATATTTTATACTTTTAAAGGAACACTTACCTGGATATTTGCTACCGCAGAATGGTCGGTTATAAGTGCTAACTATAAATTATTTTTTGTCGGACAGTATCCACCGGAACAATTGTGGAGGATTTGGCTAGCACTTGCAGTGTTTTCTCTACTATTCGGAATATCTGCTGGCATTTGGCGTGGAACGATTATTCGTTTAGCCGCCGTACTGGCTATTCTTTTATTAATTAATTTAGTTATTCCGTTTACGTCTGGGAATTCAAAGATGTGGTTAGCGATTAACCTTGCTACGATTGTTGTAGGCTTTTTTATCGGACCTTTATTACCAAAGAATAAAGCCGTCGCACTTATTGGGTGGGTATTGTCATTCCCGATTGTTATATTTTTAGTTAGCGGCTTTGGTGTTTTAACGACAGTTAAAACGACAATATGGGGCGGTTTCTTACTTACCTTGCTTATTTCGATTGTAGCGATTGTTTTTGCTTTTCCAATTGGAATTTTGTTAGCATTAGGAAGAACTAGTAAGCTCCCAATCATTAAATACTTTTGTATTATATTCATAGAATTTGTCCGTGGTGTACCGTTAATTACTGTTCTATTTATGGCACAGCTTATGTTACCTTTATTTTTTCCAGAAGGCGTTGAAATAAACAACGTACTCCGTGTCATGATTGCATGTACACTGTTTACATCAGCATACATGGCAGAAAATGTTCGTGGCGGACTTCAGTCTCTTCCTAATGGTCAATATGAAGCAGCAAAAGCAATCGGTTTAAATCCTGTTCAGTCGATGACATTCATTATTATGCCTCAGGCATTACGTACAGTAATCCCTGCTATAGTTGGACAAAGTATATCAATGTTTAAGGATACATCTTTAGTGGCGATTGTTGGATTGATGGATATAGTTGGTATAGCTCAAACAGTGAAATCAAATCCTGAATTTCTTGGTAAAATCATGGAAACATATTTGTTTGTTGCACTCTGTTTTTGGATTGTCGCTTATTCCATGTCTTATGCAAGTCGTCGATTAGAAAAAACATTGGGTGTCGGAGAACGCTAAATACCATTTGAAGGAGGATATTTTTATGGCACAAACAGAAGGAAATTCAAATGTAGCTACAAAAGAAGGCGAACAAATTATTACTTGCAACAATATAAATAAATGGTTCGGGCATCTTCACGTGCTAAAGGATGTATCACTGGATGTAAAAAAAGGTGAAGTGCTTGTTATTTTAGGACCATCAGGCTCAGGTAAATCAACGTTTATTCGGACAATAAATGGATTGGAAGAAATACAAAAAGGTGAAATCACGATTGACGGAATCAGTCTCTCTCATGATGTCAAAGACATTGAAGCAATACGCAAAGAAACAGGGATGGTATTTCAACAATTCAATCTTTTCCCCCATATGACGATTTTAAAGAATATAACCTTAGCACCAATTTGGGTTAAAAAGAAACCTAAAGCAGAAGCCGAAAAACTAGCACTAGAGCTTCTTGAACGTGTCGGTATACCAGAACAGGCTGACAAATATCCAGGACAGCTTTCCGGCGGACAGCAGCAGCGTGTAGCAATTGCCAGAGCCCTGGCCATGCAGCCTGAAATCATGCTTTTTGATGAGCCAACATCTGCACTAGACCCTGAGATGATTAAAGAAGTGCTTGACGTTATGAAGGAATTAGCTAGATCTGGTATGACGATGTTAGTCGTTACACATGAAATGGGCTTTGCTCGCGAGGTTGCCGACCGTATTGTTTTATTTGACGAAGGTGAAATTATTGAAACTGGCACACCGACAGAATTATTTGATAATCCTAAACATGATCGTACAAAACTATTTTTATCGCAAATTTTATAGCTTCAAACAATTAGCGAGCTTGAAACCAATCAAGCTCGCTAATTGTTTGAAGCAAACCTCACGTTAACAAGGCTTTTTACTTCCTTAAACCTGTTAATAACCACTTCTTTCCCAACCGACCAAAACACTAATTGTAATATTATAGCCAATATGATAAAATAGTATAATCGAACAAACGTTCCGTGCGAAACTATGTTTCAAATCTTAGCATAAGTGAGGTAATTTTGTTGACAAACATAGTAGAAATAGAGGAAAAAATAGAGTTGCTACGTGCCACGCTATATGAATTAGTCCAGCAAAACTCAAGTGATAAAAAGATTCTGCATATATCGCAATCCTTAGATAAGCTTTTAAATGAATATGATAAGAAGAAAGCTTTAAAAGAATAGCCATATCGAGCGTTAATCTTTTAAAGCTTTTTATGTGGCTCTTTTCGAAAGTTTTTTTTACCTTTTAAACTTCATAGTTGAAGTAATATCCGTCGTAACGTAGTGCTCGTGATTTCCGCTCCAGGCAGTCGCTTTTCGCTAGTTTAAAGCGTTTTTCTTTAAACGGGCACGGCTTCAGCTAACTAAGAAGCAAATGTTTTCGGTGGGACGAGTAATCGCAGTCCCAAAGTGCGCTTCTCTTGTGGATCTTCAGCTCGCGCTTTTACCGCTGGAGTCGACTGCCTGGAGCTCCAATCACCCTACATGAAGAGCAATCCCATTAGCAGCGTAGGAAATCCACTTCGACCCCTGAGGCACGGCAAGGGTCATGCAGGCGTTGTCCGACAAGGACGATTTTAGCCTCTAGTCTATAAGGAACGGCGTAAGTGAGACCCCGCAGCGCGAAC